>CANFZJ010000435.1 GCA_947451445.1 Comamonadaceae bacterium | reverse complement strand
TATTAATGACACCACGATTCAGCGGCACACACACACGAAGGAACGTGCATGGCTAAGGGAATGATTCTGGCCGCAGGCCAAGGCACACGGGTGCGGCCACTTACCAAGGACCTGCCCAAGCCCATGGTGCCCATTCTGGGCAAACCGGTGATGGAATACCTGATCGAGCACCTAGCCAACTACGGTATCAAAGAAATCATGGTGAATGTGGCCTTCCACCATCACAAAATTGAGCAGTATTTTGGCGATGGCCACCGTTGGGGCGTGCAAATTGGCTATGCCTACGAGGGAGTACGCGAACACGGCGACGTCATTCCCAAGCCGTTCGGCTCCGCAGGCGGCATGCGGCGCATCCAAGATTTCAGCGGGTTTTTTGACGAGCCCACTTTGGTACTATGCGGTGATGCACTGATCGACTTGGACATTGGTGCGGCATTGCACGAACACAAGTCCAAGGGTGCCATTGCCAGTGTGGTGACGCTGGATGTGCCGCGCTCCGAAGTATCCAACTACGGGATTGTGGTGGCCAACTCGGAAGGCCAAATCCAATCCTTCCAGGAAAAACCCGCGCCCGAAGAAGCCCAATCGACACTGGCCAGTACGGGTATCTATATTTTCGAACCCGAAGTAATACAGATGATCCCGCCCAACAAGGTGTACGACATCGGGGCCGAGCTGTTTCCGCAGTTGGTAGAGAAAAAACTGCCGTTCTATGCGCAAAACCGCTTTTTCAACTGGATCGACATCGGTCGCGTCAGCGACTACTGGTCGGTGCTGCAGCGCGTGTTGCGGGGTGAAGTAGCGCAAATGAACATCCCAGGGCGTGAAATCAAGCCCGGTATCTGGGTCGGCCTGAATACCTCAGTGGACTGGGAGAAGTGCAACATCAAGGGGCCGGTGTACATCGGCTCCAGCGTAAAAATTGAGGCCGGTGCCACCATCATCGGTCCCTGCTGGATTGGGCACGGCAGCGTGGTGCGTTCGGGTGCCAAGGTCACCCGCAGCATCTTGTTTGAATACACCCGTATTGCCGCCGACATGCATTTCCACGAAATGATCGTGTCGCCCAATTACTGCGTGAACCGCGATGGAGAAACCCTGTACCGGGGGGACGAAACCGCGCAATTACGTTGGGGTGACGCCCGGGCTTAAACACTCAGCCCATCATAAAAAAAGCCACCTTTCGGTGGCTTTTTCATGGCCGCAAAGCTGCTTAGTTCAAAGCTGTCTTTTTGCCGTCTTTATAGACGGACAGGGTGATGGCGGGGTTCTTCAGTTCGCCATTGGGTTCGAAGCTAATGGTGGTGGTCACGCCCTTGTAGCTGGTCTTGATCAGTTCAGGGGTATAGACCTTGGGGTCGGTGGAGTTGGCGCGCTTCATGGCGTCTACCAGCACCATCGTGGCGTCGTAGGTGTAAGGGCTGTAGATCTGGAACTGGCCAGGGAACTTGGCGTCATAACGCTTCTTCCAGGCTTCGCCGCCAGGCATTTTGGCCAAGGATGCGCCACCTTCGGCACACACCACGTTGTCCAGCGTCTTGGCACCGGCAGCCAACTTGGCCACTTCGTTGGTGCACAGGCCGTCGCCACCGAAGTATTTGACGTTGGTCATGCCCAACTGTTCCATCTGGCGCAGCATGGGGCCGGCCTGAGGGTCCATGCCGCCGAAGAAGATAGCATCGGGGGCCTTGGACTTGATGGAGGTCAAGATCGCCATGAAGTCGGTAGCTTTGTCGGTAGTGAACTGGTCGTCCACCACGGTCATGCCCTTGGCCAACGCGGTCTTGCGGAACACTTCAGCAACGCCTTGGCCGTAAGCGGTACGGTCGTCAATGATGGCGACTTTCTTCAACTTCAGTGCGTCAGCAGCGTAGAACGCCAAGCCAGCGCCCAACGACAAATCATTGGCAATGATGCGGTAAGTGGTCTTGTAACCAGGCTTGGTCAGGTTGGGGTTGGTAGCCGCGCCAGTGATGTGGGGAATGCCGCAGTCGTTGTAAACCTTGGATGCAGGGATGGTGGTACCCGAATTCAGGTGGCCAACAACGCCGTTAACTTTGGCATCGCACAGTTTTTGTGCAGCAGCAGTGCCCTGTTTTGGGTCGGCTGCGTCGTCTTCAGCAACCAGCTCAAACTTGATCTTCTTGCCGCCGATGACGACGTTTTGGGTATTCAAGTCTTCAACGGCCATGCGGGCGCCGTTTTCGTTGTCTTTGCCGTAGTGGGCTTGGCCACCGGACATGGGGGCGACGTGGCCGATTTTGACGACTTGGACGTCCTGGGCAGCGGCAACGCCAGCCACTGCAGCCAAGGCTGCAACTACGGTCAATTTCAACTTCATTTGCATAAAAACTCCAATAGACAAAATGGCTTGATAGCGATAACTCTGTGGACAGACAAATCCACGAGCCGCACGATAGCGCAATTTCCGGGCCCGAAACCTAGGGTAGATACCGAAGCCTCAAGTTATGGGGCATTAATCTTACTAATGTCAGCTTTTGCGGCTTATGGTGCATACCGCGTAGCCAGCTCGTCGGCCACCGCATCGGAGACCGACTGGCGAACCACGAATTCGATCTCTTCTCGCAGGCGCGGCACCAGAGATTGCGTCTGCTGGAGCACCATAGCGGCAACGGCTTCACGCAGCCTGCGCTCCAGCGAAAGGTCTATCCGTTGCATGACGCGGTGGATGATTTGGTCCTGTAAAGCCTCGATTTCGATGGGGCTGTACGCAGTCGCCAAAGCGACAGGGGCAAGCACAACCGGCTCGGCAAACACCGGCTCGGCCACCGCCGCTGGAGCCGGAAGCACCACTTCGGTGAGTGTCGGAATAAAACGCGGCAGCTGGCCGGGAGTGAAGTTCGTCAAACGGGTTCCTTCAATTCGAGGTCTTTGCGCTGCACCGCATAGCCACGGCTGGCGTAATGCTTCCAGCGCACACGGGCGGCGGCCCGGTCCTCCTCATGCAGGCTGACAACCTCAATCAGCCGCTCAAACCGCTC
>CANFZJ010000434.1 GCA_947451445.1 Comamonadaceae bacterium | reverse complement strand
GGCATTCGCACCATCGGCGACTTCCCCAACCTCACGGCCACGATGCAGCAAACCGGCTGGTCCGATGCCCGCATCACCAAGGTGCTGGGTGCCAACTGGATGAAATTCTTCGACCAGGTCTGGGGCACCTAAGGCACTCAAGCCCCCGCGTTCTCCCTTTGCGTTTTCCATCCACAACCAGGAGTTAGCTGCTATGACCGTTTCGTTCTCCCCCCGCAAACGCCGTGATTTCCTCACACAGACCTTGGGCCTGTCCGCATTGGCCGTGTCAGGCGGCACAGCCTTTGCCCAGGCAAAACCCACCATCAAAATCGCTTTTGTCGATGGCTGGTCGGACAGCGTAGCCACCACCAACCTGGCGGCCGCCATCATCCGCACCAAGCTGGGCTACCCGGTCGAAATGGTGCCGCTGGCGGCGGGCATCATGTGGCAGGGCGTGGCGCGTGGCGACATCGACGCCACCCTGTCGGCCTGGCTGCCCGTCACCCACGAGGCCTACCTGGCCAACTTCAAGGACAAGGTGCAGATTCTGGGAGCCAACTACCCCGGTGCCAAGATCGGCCTGATCGTGCCCGACTACGTCAAAGCCACCAGCCTGGCCGACCTGAACAGCCACAAAGCCGACTTTGGCGACCGCATCGTCGGCATCGACGCCGGTGCCGGTGTGATGAAGAAGACCGAAGAAGCCATCAAGGCCTACGGTCTGGAAATGCGCCTGCAGCCCAGCTCCGGCCCGGCCATGGCGGCAGAACTGGACCGCGCCTACCGCGCCAACAAGGCCATCGCCGTCACCGGCTGGATTCCGCACTGGATGTTTGCCAAGTACAAGCTGCGCTTCCTGGCCGATCCGAAGAACGTCTACGGTGCCGAAGAGCATGTGGACAGCGTGATCAACCCCGGCTTGAACGCCAAAGCCCCCGCCGTCGTGGCTTTCCTCAAGAAGCTGTCCTGGAAGCCGGAAGAAATCGGTGCCGTGATGCTGGCCGTGGAAGGTGGAGCCAAACCTGCAGACGCCGCTGAAAAGTGGATCACCGACAACCCTGCCCGCGTGGCTGGCTGGCTCGCCTAACCCCTCTCCGTCAACCAAGAAAGCGCACCATGCACCCCCAGCTCCCCATAGACGTTGATGCCGACACCGGCGTCTGGACCACCGATGGCTTGCCGATGATTTATGTGCCCCGGCACTTCTTCGTCAACAACCATGTCGAAACCGAGGCCGTGGTGGGCCGGGAGGTGTATGCGCCGGCCCTGTACAAAGCCGGCTACCGTTCCGCTTACTTCTGGTGCCAGAAGGAAGCGGCAACCCATGGCCTGAACGGCATGGCTGTCTACGAGCACTACCTCAACCGCCTGTCGCAGCGCGGCTGGGGCCTGTTCAAGTTCACCAGCGCCGACGCGACTACCGGCCACGCCAGCATCCAGCTGGACCACTCGGTGTTTGTGCTGGCCCAGGGCATTGCCGGCGTGCCGGTAGACCGCAGCAAGGTCTGCTACCTGTTTGCAGGCTGGTTCTCGGGTGCGATGGACTGGGTGCTGGAAACCAGCGGCTCGGCCATCCGCACCACCAGCACCGAGACCCAATGTGCCGCCGAGGGCCATGCCCACTGCGTGTTCACCGTCAGCCCCCTTTAATTTTTTCCAGAGCACCGCCATGCGCTATCCGCATTTGTTTGAGCCCATCCGCCTGAACCAGGTGCTGCTGCGCAACCGCATCGTCAGTACTGCGCATGCCGAGGTGTATGCCGAGGGGGGCGTGCCCACCGAGCGCTACATCCGCTACTACGAAGAAAAAGCCAAGGGCGGCGTAGGCCTGGCGATTTGCGGCGGCTCCAGCCCGGTGTCGCGCGACAGCCCTGCGTCGTGGTGGAGCTCCATCAACCTGGCCACCAACAAAGTCATCGAGCCACTGGCCACGCTGGCCGACACCATGCACAAGCACGGTGCCAAGCTGATGATCCAGGCTACCCACATGGGCCGGCGCAACGCCTGGCACGGCTTTGACTGGCCGCACCTGGTCAGCCCCTCGGGCATCCGCGAGCCAGTGCACCGTGGCAATGCCAAAACCATTGAAATGGAAGAGCTGCGCCGCATCGTGGCCGACTATGGCCGCGCCGCCAAGCGCGTCAAGGATGCAGGTCTGGACGGCATCGAAATCTCCGCCGCGCACCAGCAGTTGATCGACCAGTTCTGGAGCCCGCGCGTCAACCACCGCACCGACGAGTACGGCGGCAGCCTGGAAAACCGCCTGCGCTTCGGCATGGAAGTGCTGTACGCCGTGCGCGAACAAGTCGGTGCGGACTTCTGCGTCGGCATGCGCATGTGCGGCGACGAATTCCACGAGGACGGCATCAGCCACGAGATGGCCAAAGAGATCGCCCAGGCCATGAGCGAGAGCGGCATGATCGACTTTTTAAGCGTGGTCGGCTCCGGTGCCGACACCCACAACACCTTGGTGAACTGCATGCCGCCGATGGCGTTGCCACCCGAGCCGTTTGTGCACCTGGCCGCAGGCATCAAATCAGTCAGCAAAGTGCCCGTCATGCACGCCCAGAGCATCCGTGACGCATCCCAGGCCGAGCGCATCCTGGCCACCGGCATGGTGGACATGGTGGGCATGACCCGCGCCCAGATCGCCGATCCGCACATGGTCATCAAGATCCGCGACGGCAAAGAAGACCAGATCAAACAATGCGTGGGTGCCAACTATTGCATTGACCGCCAGTACAACGGGCTGGACGTCCTCTGTATCCAGAACGCGGCCACCAGCCGCGAAGAAACCATGCCCCACGTGATCGAAAAGACCACGGGCGTGCGCCGCAAGGTGGTGGTGGTGGGTGCAGGCCCCGCCGGGCTGGAAGCGGCCCGCGTGGCCCGCGAACGCGGCCACGACGTGGTGCTGTTCGAGAAAAACGCCCTGGTCGGCGGGCAGGTCAATCTGGCCGCCAAACCGCCCAAGCGCGAGCAAATGGCCGGCATCATCCGCTGGTTCGACATGGAAACCGT
>CANFZJ010000433.1 GCA_947451445.1 Comamonadaceae bacterium | reverse complement strand
CGCCGCCAGGTTGGTGGCGGTGTTGAGCAGCTTGGCCGAGGCCGAGGCGTGCAAAAAGTCGTAGCCTAGCCAACGCACCATCAAAAACACAAAGAAGCTGCCTGTGCCGGGGCCAAAGAATCCGTCGTAGAAGCCGATGGTGAGGCCAATCGCGCTGGCAATCAGCGCCTCGTGCAGGCCGCTGAAGCGCGGCGCGTGCACCTTGCCCAGCTCTTTTTTGGCCAGGGTGTAGAGCAGCACCGCCAGCAGGATCACCGGCAGCAACTTGCGCAAAAAGTCGCTGGGCACCACCGTGACCAGCCAGGCCCCGGACATCGCCCCGGCAAAGCCCGCCACGGCCGCAGGGAGCAGGCTTTGCCAGCGTAGCTGCACCCGGCGGCTGTACTGCCAGGTGGCAAAACCGGTGCCCCAGATGGACGCGCCCTTGTTGACCCCGAACAGGGTGGCCGGGTGGGCGCTTGGGAAGGTGGCAAACAGCGCAGGCACCAGAATCAAGCCCCCGCCGCCCACAATCGCATCCACAAAACCAGCCAGCAGCGAGGCCAACGAGACAAAAATGAGTTCCATAGCCCAGAATTGTCGCACCCAAAATTGCTATACATAGAGGAGCGGCCCATGCCATTGCGCTATGCGGTGATCCCTATTTCGGATGCAGGAAGCCACAAAAAGAAAAAGCGCCGGGTTGCGGCGCTTTTCAAAAACATCTCGTGGCGGATGTCTAAATAGATTTGTTGATCATTCTGCTGGGTGTCTCCCCGGACCCTCGCTGGGAGAAGCGCTGTGCTTCTCTGCAAGTTGGCGAGACTGTATCCGTATGTATGGCGAGAAGTATTAGGACTTACCCTTTCTGGTGCGCTTTGTTTCAGTGCGCGTGGTGTGCTGCGGTGTGGTGAGCCAACATCTGCTCTTCGGCCATGAAGTCGCTGTAGCTGAAGTCGGCGTGGCCGATGTCGGCCTCGTCGGCGTCCACCAAGGCCTGGGCCAGTAGCTTGCGCAGCACCATCAGGCTGCCGGGGTCGAGGGCCTTTTCGGTCTCGTTCAGCGCGTGTTGCAGGTCCACGCTACCCATGTGGGCTTTGTGTGGGTTCAGGGTCTCGATGCCGCGCGTCAACCGCAGGGCCAGTTGCCGGGTGGCGCTGAAGCGGCTGGCGGCAAACGCGGGGTGTACGCGGCTCAGCACCAGTTGCAGGCCGCCCAGCAAAATCTGCAGTTCCAGTAGTTTGGGGTTGTCGGTTACTCGGGGCAACATCAGCTCGGCGTTCCAGGGCGATTCTTGGCGCAGGTCGGGTGTATTCATAGCGCCAAAGTTTATAGATTGCTATCGTTTTGAATCACCGCAAAGCGGCATAAACGCCCGGTAATTGCGGCCTTCTAGGCCGCCCGCAGTTCCTTGGGATGTTCCAGCCGGCGCACTACTTCCTTCACCACCGCCAGCATCACCGCGCGGTCGGGGTGGGGGTGGTCGGCCAAGTGCTGGGTGGTGCTGCCCGCTTGTACCCAGGCGCCGTGCGCGTCGCTGCCAAAGTGCAGCGGGATGTGGTGGGCCGCCAGCAGGGGGCCGCAGGCGCTCCATTGGCGGCTCCACTGGGGTAGTTTGTGCTGCCCTTCCCACAGCGTGCCCGCGGTTTCATAGCATTCCTCGATGTGGTGGTGGCCCAGCAGATGGGCCAGTTGCCGCTCTTTGGCAACGCAACTGCGGAAGTACTCTTCGTCGGTCATGCGCATGGTGGGCTCCTGAAGCTAGTCAAAACACTATAGGCCTATGGATTGGGAATGTCAGGCGGGGCATCCAGCACTTGCAGGGCATGCGCATAGCCGCGCTGCACGATGTTTTCCAGCCGCCGCCACTGCAGCATGCCGACCCGGTTCAGGGGCGGATTGAAGTACAGGTCGCACTGCTGCTGGGCGCTGCGCTGGCGTGACATGCTGTACAGAATGGTCACCGTCAGCAGGTACGAGGGCAGCGACGGCAGGCGGTAGCGGCGCTGGTGGGCCGGGCGCAAGCGGTCACGCAGCAGGGCCCAGGTACCGGGCATCTCCTCAAAGTCTGCACGCACCGGGGTGCGAATGTTCAGGTCCACGCCGATCACCCGGCCCACGCCGCGCATGCTGCGCATCACGTCCACCGGGAAGTTGTTGAAGCTGCCGCCGTCGCATAGCAGGTCGCCACCGTGCGCCACCGGGGGCAGCGCACCGGGGATGGAGGTGCTGGCCAGCAGCGCGTGGGCCAGGTTGCCGTGTTGCAGGCGCTGCTCGCTGGCGGTGGAGAAGTTGGTGGCCACGCAGAAGAAGTTCTTCCACAGGTCTTCGATGTCGGCGTCAAAGCCGACCAGTTCTTCCACCGCCGTGCGCAGGATGCGTTTGAGCCGCAGACCCTTGATCAGCGACAGCACCGGGAACAGGTTGAAGTCGCCGGTTGGGTTGGTGGCAAACGCGCGGCGGGCGTTGGCCATCACCGTGTCCAGCGGCTGGTCGGATGCGGCGTAGGTTGCCATCACCGCGCCGATGCTGGTGCCGCCCACCCAGTCCACCGTGATGCTGCGTTCCTGCAGCGCCCGCAGCACGCCCAGGTGGGCCAGGCCGCGCGCGCCGCCACCGGCCAGTACCAGGCCCACGGCGGTGCGGCTTTGGATGCGGGCCAGCCGGGCCATGTCGCGGACCAGCGCGGGGCGGATGTGCAGGTGGCCCGCCACGGGGCGACGGGCCAGCCAGGCCGCGGTGCCGCGCGGCGAGGGCTGGTCGGTGGGGTGCAGCAGCACCAGGATGTCGGCAATCACCGTCAGCGGTGGGCGGTTGCTTAAAAACTGCACCTCGCTGGGGTGCAGCACCGGCGGCTGGGTGGCATCGGCCAGCAGCAGCAGCTCGTCGCAGTGGCGGCAGCAGCGCTGTGTCCAGGCGGTGGGCGTGGCATCGGCCAGCAGCAGCACAAAGTCGTGCTCGGCCTCGATCTGGTCCAGCAGCATGGCGATGCGGCGCTGGGTTTCCTGGTCGGTGTTGTCGCTGG
>CANFZJ010000432.1 GCA_947451445.1 Comamonadaceae bacterium | reverse complement strand
GGCGCTGGCCACCATGCCGTTCTTGCTGGCGATGTAGACCATGGCGCCGCCGATGGCCTGGGCTTTCATCAGGCGGAAACATTCGCGGCCCACCAGGAAGTAGCCGGTGGCCAGAATATTCTGGTTGCGCATCCACAGCGCCAGGCTGGTGTCTTCGATGGGTGCGGCAGACGCGATACCGGCGTTGGACACCAAGATGTCCACGCCGCCAAACTCCAGCGTGGCCTGCACATAGGCGTTGATGACCGAATCTTCCGACGTGACGTCGCACACCACGGCGCGCACCACGTCCTTGCCAAAACGCTTGGCGAACTCGGCGCGAGTGGACTCCAGCGCTTCCACGTCGATGTCCAGCAGCGCCACGCAAGCGCCTTCGCCCAGCATGCGCTCCACAATCGCCCGGCCAATGCCGCCCGCTGCGCCGGTCACGGCCGCCACCTTGCCCACCAGCGGCTTGGCCTTGGGCATGCGTTGCAGCTTGGCTTCTTCCAGCAACCAGTATTCGATGTCAAACGCCTCTTGCTCGGGCAGGCCCACATAGGTGTCGATGGCGTTGGCGTCACGCATCACATTGATGGCGTTGACGTAGAACTCACCGGCAATGCGTGCCGTGGCCTTGTCCTTGGCAATCGACACCATGCCGATGCCGGGCAGCAAAATGATCACCGGGTTGGCATCGCGCAGGGCTGGGCTGTTGGCGTGCTTGCAGCGGTCGTAGTAGGCGGCGTAGTCGGCGCGGTAGGCGACCAGCTTCTCTTCCAGCGCGGCAGCGAGGGCGGCACCTTCCAGTTGGTAGACGGCAGCTTCCAGGATCAGCGGGCGGATCTTGGTGCGCAAAAAGTGGTCGGGGCAGGAGGTGCCCATGGCCGCCAGCGGGGCCAGTTGCACGCTATTCACAAATTCCATCACGGCAGGCTGGCGGTCTACATGCATCAGCTTGTGGCCGCTTTTGCTAGCCAGGCCGCGCAGGACAGGCAGCACGCGGGCCAGGGTGGCATCTTGCTCGGCAACTGGCAGCGACTGTTGCGCTACGCCGCCAAAGGCCACAGCTTTGCGGGCTTGGGCTTCGCGGCCCAGCCAGTTTTGCGCATGGGCGATCACGCCCACGGTGTTTTCATAGCAGCTTTTGGCCGTGTCGCCCCAGGTGAACAGGCCGTGGCCAGCGAGAACCAGGCCGCGCTGGCTGGGGTGGGCGGCTTGGTAGCGTTGCAGCATCAGGCCCAGCTCGAAGCCGGGCTTGCGCCAGGGCAGCCAACCCACGGTGCCTTCAAAAATCTTGGCCGTCAGCGCTTCGCTATTGGCCATGGCGGCAATGGCGATCACCGCGTCGGGGTGCATGTGGTCCACATGGGCGAAGGGCAGGTAGGCGTGCAGGGGCGTGTCGATGCTGGCGGCGCGCGGGTTCAGGTTGAAGGTGCAATGCGGCAGGTAGGCCACCATCTCGTCTTCAAACTCCGGGCCACGGTACAGGGCTTGCAGCGCGTTGAGCTTGTCCAGGTACAGGGTGCTGAAGCCGTCGAGCTTCATCGAGCCCACGTCGCCGCCCGAGCCCTTGACCCACAGCACGGTGGCGTCTTGCCCGGTCAGCAGGTCTTTTTGCACCAGCTTGGCCGAGGTGTTGCCACCGCCGTAGTTGGTGATGCGCAGGTCGGAACCCAGCAGGTTGGAGCGGTACAGCAGCAGGCCGGATGCATCCAGCGTGGCCGCGTGGGCATCGTTCCAGGTGGGGAAGGGGGCAATGGAGGTGTTGGACATGGCGCTATTCGGGGGTGGGCAGGTTGGCGATGGAGGCAAGTCTAGGGAGGGGCGTACATATCTACAACCAATGCTTTTTGATGGTTTTCCAAAGTTTTACTTATACTTTGGGTGTGCTGTGGCAAGGGTCTGCGCCAACCGCCCGCAGGACCCTAATTGCTGCATTGCAGCTTAGGGAAACTCCCTGCCAACCAGGCTGCGCGGACCTTGTTTCGCCCTGTTTGAACCCCCCTTTTTCCGGGTCAAACCCTGACTGCTTTGCTATGAAAAACGCCACCCTGCGCCAGTTGCGCATTTTTGAAGCCGTCGCCACCACCCTGAGCTACTCGCGCGCCGCCGAGCAACTGCACCTGACGCAGCCCGCGGTGTCCATGCAGATCAGCCAGCTGCAGGAAGACGCGGGCCAGCCGCTGTTCGTCAAAACCGGCAAGCGCCTGGTGCTGAGTGCACCCGGCGAAGCCCTGCTGCGCCACACCCGCCGCATCCTCGACCAGGTGCGCATCGCAGACGAGGCCATGGCCGCCAGCCGCAGCGGCGAGGGCGGCCTGCTGCACCTGGGCGTGGTGCCCACGGCGCACTACTTTGCGCCCGCGCTGCTCATGGCCTTCAAGGCGCGGCACCCCGGCATCCGCTTCAAGCTCACCGTGGAGCGGCGCGACAAAATTTTGGCCATGCTGCAAGACCACCAGCTCGACGTGGCCATCGGCGGCTACCCGCCCAGCGAGGCCGATGTAGAGGCCGAAACCTTCGCCCGCAACCCCCACTGCATCGTCGCCCCGCCCAACCACCCGCTGGCTGCGCGCCGCAAACTCACCTGGGCAGATTTGCGTACCGAGGATTTCATCTTCCGCGAGCCCGGCTCCGCCACCCGGCAGTTCTTGGAGCACCTGCTGCAATCCCAGTCGCTGCAGGTGAATGTGTCTATGGAGCTGTCCGGCAACGAGACTATCAAACAGGCCGTGATGGTCGGCATGGGCATCAGCTTCTTGTCCGCCCACGTGTTCCAGGTCGAGCTGGCCGCTGGCATGCTGGCGGTGCTGGATCTGCAGGACATGCCGAAGATGCTGGACTGGTGCTTGCTGCACCGAAGGGATGCTGTTCCGTCGGATTTGGGGGCGGCGTTTCGGGACTTTGTGCTGGCGGATGGGGCGGGGTTTGCGGCTTGCCGAATATAGGGCAATTCACAGGAAATCGGGCTCTAGCGCAAGTATCACGTACGTAAGGTGCTATTGAAATAGCAGCGGCCGAGGGTGAATT
>CANFZJ010000431.1 GCA_947451445.1 Comamonadaceae bacterium | reverse complement strand
GCCCACCGGACGCCACCGACATCCTGCAAAAACGCCTGTTTGAAGACCAGTACCGGGTGTTCTACGACGGCCAGGTACGCGCCGCGCCCGGCACGCTGGACGACTATCTAGCCAGCGAACACGTCAGCGTGCTGTACGCCCCCCGGCGCACGCTGGACATCGACCAATGGCTGCTGGCCCAGGGGGTGCAGCGCAAGATGGCCGTCACCGTGCCCGGCTTTGCGGGCGTGCCCCCCTTTTTGCGCGGTAGCCCCTGGCTAAGTACGCTGCCCGGTCTGCTGGCCCCCGCCCTGCTGCTGGGCCTGGACAGCTGCGCCGTGCCGCTGCCCTGCCCGCCCATGCCGATGTACATGGTCTGGCATGTGCGCCACCAACTCGATCCGGTGCACCGCTGGCTGCGCCAGACGCTAGAGACAACGGCCCAGGCACTGCTACACCCGACTGCCAAGGCGGCAGTTCATTTTTAAACTTAAAATCATCCCTTGGCGCAGATACAGCCTGCGCAAGCAGCTACATCTTTAATAGCAATATACCTACCCGTAAGGCCCCACCGGAATGACCGCTACCGCCTCCCCCGCCTCTGCTTCCACCGTATGGATCGCCTGCCTGTGCGCCGACTGGTGCGGCAGCTGCCGTGACTACCGGCAACGTTTTGAGCAGGTGGCGCACCATTTTCCGCAGGCGCAGTTTGTCTGGATTGACATTGAGGACGAGGCCGATGCGGTCGATCCGATCGAGGTAGACAACTTCCCCACCCTGCTGGTGCAGGTCGATGGGCAAGTGCGGTTTTTTGGCAGCATCACGCCACAGCCTGAAACCCTGCAGCGGCTGGTGCAGGCGCAACTAGAGGCCCCCGCTGGCACCGCAGCAGCCAATCCCGCACTCACGGCACTGGCACAGCGTTTACGGGCTCTTGGTTAAGGCTACATCTGGCTTGGCGGTGTCGGTGACAGATTCGTCCATGTCCTGCGCCAGGTAACGCTGCACCAGCTCAAAAAAACTGTCGTAAAACGGTGCAGACGCAATGGTCTCGCTGCCGATCTTGACCATGGCGTCGTTGCTGGAACTCAGCGGCAGCGACAGCGAACCCACCCCCACCCCCAGGCTGGCCGAGGTATTGCTCTTTTTCAGCGCGTAGCGGTCTTGCAGCGCAGTCACAAAGCCCAGGCTGATCTTGCCGTCCCGGCTCTCGGGCGCGCACACCACGCGGATGTCCATCTGCAAATGGGTTTCACCGTCGGGCTGAAAGCTTTTTTGCCCCTGCGCGAGCTCTTTGGTGGCGGTGGACACGATATAGCCCTGGCTGAGCAAGGCGCGCCGGGCGGCTTCGCAGGTCTGGGCCGGGGTCGCATCGAACATGCGCGAATACTTTTCAGCCGAGCTGAACGTCTCTTGCTGCGGAATCGCCTTCATCGGCATAGAACAACCGGCCAGCAATGCCAACACACCCACAGCCACCCAGCCGGGCTTACAGCGCATCCATGGTGTCCGCGGCATCAATCTTGTGGAATCTCGTATTCGGTCTCGTCACCCGACAGCACCGACAGGTCCAGAGGCCGCACAGCCCCCATCCACATCGCGTGGTCACGGTGGTCTACCAGGTCATTGCCAGTGATGGGGTGGATAAACACCACCAGCCCGCGCTGGTGCAAGGCCAGCCAGGGCACCAGTTCGCCAAACACGGAAGGGGCAAAGGCCAGCTGGCAGCTCCAATCGGGGTGCGGCCCCACGGGCTTCTGGTGTACGCGGCCCATCGCCAGCTTGAACCGGCTGGCCGCCTGCTCGCACAAAGCACGCGCCTGGTCCAGGGTACTGGCATCAAAATAAACGTGGGCATGAAAGCCCTTGATACGCGCGTCCGTCACGGGGCACGGTGCAGGCGTGGGCTGGACAAGGCCACCACCTGGTCTTCAAGTGCACTGTTCACATTGGCATGCCGCTTGGGCGCGCCGGGCAACAACAGCAAGGTTCGCAGCTGGACGACATCTTTGACACTGTGCGCCGCCTTGATCTGAGCAATAGCCGCTTCGGAATTACCGGAGCGGATCAACGCCAGCATTTTGACCGCCCATTCACTGGGCCCGGATTTGTGTTTAACCATGGGTTAATAGTGCCTGAAACGGGTTAAAAGTTCATCCGCAGAAACGGCAACGCCGCGTAGGCAGCCCGCAAAGGCCCGCCTACGCGGCGTTAAGGTGTGCACTAGGCTTGCAAAGAGAGCTTAGCCTTGGCGCGCGCGCTTGCCAGGGTTCTTCTTGCTACGCGTAGCAACACCACGCTCCAGGCTGCGCTTTTGGCCGCGGCTGACGGGGTTGGTGTAGCCAGGCAGTGGCACGGGCTTAGGGGATGCCTTGCGTTCAGCTTCGGTACGGAATTCTTTCGCCATTTCTTACTCCATTGAAAATTAGTTTTGGACGTACGTAACGCCCGGATTGAGAGCCCTTGGCCCGCCACCCGGCGCTACGTAACTCCGATGAGTCAACCCGCGATTAGGCCACAACTACAAACGCAATTTTAGCCAACGCCGTAATTCTTAGCTGGCGGCTTCGTCCATCGCCTGGCAAGACGGTGCGCACACCGCCTGCGACTTGCCCAGCACCTTGCGGGTGCCCATGAGCGAACGGGTACGGTGCTTGCCGCACAAAAAGCACGACATGGTCGCGCCGCCAAACGACGCAGCAGCCGCAAACGGAGAGCCAGAAGCCTTGGACTTGTAACGCAGACCGTCGGCCAGCATGGCCGTTTTGGATTCAGCTTTCGCCATCGATAGAACCTTTATTGGGATGCCTGAAAGGCAAGAGAACGCAGCGCAAGGCTGAATTGAAGGGCGTATTATCCTCTTGATCCAACTCCATGCTGTATGCCGCACGGCACACAGCATGGGCGTCAAGGGTATTTATCCCCAATTTTGGGGATATTTATGCCAAGTCACCGCCACGTCCCAACCATCCACTGCGCAGATTCGGCTGAAACCAACGCATTCAGCAAAGCCTCGACCGCACCTTGCAGCTAGGTGCGGCGTCACGCTGGCCGCCG
>CANFZJ010000430.1 GCA_947451445.1 Comamonadaceae bacterium | reverse complement strand
GGCCAGCGTTGGCCACTTCGTGGTGGTGCACTTCGACGGGGATGCCCAGGGATTCCAGCACCAGGCACATCTCGGAGCGCATGTCCTGGAAGCTGTCCACGGGAGGCACGGGGAAGTAACCACCCTTGACGGTTGGACGGTGGCCAGTATTGCCGTGGCCGTATTCTTTGCCGGTGTTCCAGGCAGCTTCTTCGGAGTCGATCTTGGAGAAGCAGCCCGACATGTCGTTGCCCCAACGGATGCTGTCGAACACGAAGAACTCTGGCTCTGGTCCGAAGTAAGCGGTGTCGCCCAGGCCGGAAGCCTTCATGTAGGCTTCTGCGCGCTTAGCCAGCGAACGGGGATCGCGCTCGTACGGCTTGCCGTCGGCGGGGTCGATCACGTCGCAAGTCAGGATCATCGTCGTTTCTTCAAAAAACGGATCGATGTTGGCGGTGTTGGCGTCGGGCATCAACTGCATGTCCGAAGCTTCAATGCCCTTCCAGCCGGCGATTGAAGAGCCGTCGAACGCGTGGCCCGATGTGAACTTGTCTTCGTCGAAGTGCGAGACAGGCACGGTCACGTGCTGCTCTTTACCGCGGGTATCGGTGAAACGGAAGTCAACAAACTTGACTTCGTTTTCTTTCACCATGTTCATCACGTCTGCGACGGTCTTTGCCATCAAGAATCTCCTGGTAGGGTTAGGTTTACGTTGGGCTGAAAATAATCGACTTAGAAAGGAATGCAGTTTCTGTGCCACCGGGCAGCACGTTTATTTTTTGTTACCACGGGCCTTTTTGCGGAGCCGATGGATGGCATTTTGCACCACCGCACTGCGGCAAATGGAATGCACAAAGATAAATTGCACCAGTTTGAAGCAAATTAAAAACGCACCAAATTGAGGCAATCAAGACCGCACCAATTCAGGGCCAAGGCGGGCATCAAAACCGTGCAGGCCTGCCAGCAGCGCGGGGTAAGCCTGCGCCACGTGGTCGGGAGTACCTTTCACACCCAGTTCGATGTGGCGACCGTACTCCGGGTGGTCCACGCTGGGCAAACTGAACACCTTGACGCCTGCAAACCGCTGCTCCAGCGACTCCATCAGCGGCGTCAGGGTGGCCTCCATCGCGCCGAACACAATGACCGACTTTTCGACCCAGGCGGCACGCTGAAACCACTGCGCGTAGTGCTGGTCCAGCACCCATTCAACCATCGGCCAGGCCATCACCGGGAAGCCGGGCACAAAGTGCACATGGCCCACGCTAAAGCCGGGAATCTTGTTGTACGGGTTGGGAATGATCTGCGCCCCCTGGGGGAACACGCCCATATTCAACCGGTGGATGTTGTCCGGGTGGTCGGGCTGGTACACCGTGCCCTGGTCGCGGGCGGTGTCTTGCATGCGCTCACGGATCAACGCTTCGGCCTGCGGGTGCAAGACCAGCGGCAAGTCCAGCGCACGGGCGGCGCACTGGCGGGTATGGTCGTCGGGCGTAGCACCAATGCCACCGGTCGAAAACACCACATCGCCCGAGGCAAAAGCCCGCTGCAGGGTGGCAGTGATACGCGCCGGGTCGTCGCCCACATAGTCGGCATAGGCCAGCTGCAGACCGCGTGCCGACAGCAGTTCAATCACCTTGGCCAGGTGTTTGTCGGCCCGCTTGCCCGACAAAATTTCATCCCCTACGATCACCAGACCGAAGGTGGGGGCTTGCTCATGGGGGCGGAAGGACGGTGTAGGCAGAGTCATGGGATGGAACAAGGGTGATGGGTTCTAAAACAATCGGGCCGGGCGCAGGCGGTACGGCCACTTGCTGCTCGGCACGCAAAACCTGCAGCGCGGTCAGCACGTAATGTGCAAACCACAGCGACGAAAACGCAAATACCAGGGTGTAGATCCAGATAGCCAGCGGCACCAAAATCACAAACATGGTGGCGAACAACGCGCCAGACGCCCACACCAAGCTGGGGGCCGCACCCAGGTAACCGGTCAACACACCCATGCCCAGCAGGGTGAGCCGATGGCGGCGAAAAATCTCGCGCCGTTCGTCCTTGCTGGCGTGCACGGCCAGTGCATCAAAAGACATGACACGGTAGGTCAACCAGCCCCAGATCAACGGCGGCAGCACCAGGATCAACGGCGGCACCAGCCACAGCGGGATGGACACCACCAGCGCCACCGTCGCCGCCAGTATCGACCCCAGCGACCAGAACAGGCTGCCCACCAACGAGCCGCCTTTTTTCTTTTCCAGCTGGGGAAAACGCCGCTCGGCTACCAGCGACACCAGGGCGGGCGTCATCATCCAGGCCACAAACAGCAGCGACAGCACCACGATAAACGGCGTCACCGCAAAGATCACTAGCAGCGGGGCCAGAGCTACCTTGAGCTGGCCAACGCCCGCGCTCTCTAGCCAAGACCATATCTTGGCAATCCAGGTGGAAGCCTCCAGCTGGGCACGCACCACATCCAGCGCCGGTTCCCAAAAAAAGTAGCCCAAGCCCAGAGACAAGGCAACCAACAACAGCAGCGGCAAGAACGACAGCGCGATCACACGCGGATGCAGGCAATAAGCCACCGCGCGCACAAAGGAATCCAATAGCAATTTCATACGGACAAGCATACCCGCAGCGAATTAATGCGAAGTAAGCCCTATCGCATATGGGCCCACAACCGCCGTACACCCAGCCACTGCTGCCGCCAAAAACCCTGACCGTAGTCACGCCCACCCTCGCCCGCCAGCTGGTCGCGGATGCCAGTGGGGTCATAGCGCACATCGAAATTGGCGGTGCCAAACAGCATGTCCCACCAGGGCAGCAACACGCCAAAGTTGCGGTTTTCCAGCGCAATGCTGTGGTGCAAGCGGTGAAAACGCGGGCTGACCCACAAGCGCTCGCCCACGCGGCCAAACCAAAGCCGCAGATTGGCATGCTGCAGGCTTTCGCTGAGCTGGGTGAAAGCCACGATGGCGATGAACTGCCCCGGAGCCACGCCGATCAGCTGGGCCACCAGCACCACGATGACATCGCCCAGCAGATCGTCCAGCAAGTGGTTGCGGTTGTCGCT
>CANFZJ010000429.1 GCA_947451445.1 Comamonadaceae bacterium | reverse complement strand
GTCCGCCAGGCGATCCCCGCTGACTTCGACGTAGCCGGTTTCGTGCGCAACGCCAAGGTCAACTTCATCCGCCTGCAAGCGGCCAACGATGCGGGCAACCTGGACGACATTCGCCCGTTCACCACGCCCGAGATGTTTGCCCAGCTGAAGATGGATTTGACCGAGCGCGGCAGCGCAAAACAGCAGACCGACGTGGTCAGCATCGACGGCGACGTGCTGGAGGTGGTGGAAGAAAACGGCCACTACGTCGTAAGCGTGCGCTTTACCGGCCTGATCCGCGAAGAACCCACCGCACCGTCCGAATCGTTTGACGAGGTATGGCACCTGACCAAGCCCCTGCAGGGCTCGGGTGGTTGGGTGCTGTCGGGCATCCAGCAGATGTAATCCATCTGGTAAGCAGCGCAACGGCCTCGGTGCACACGTACCGGGGCCGTTTGCACAAGACTTAGGCGTTTCCGGACAAAAATAGCGCCATGACCCACCCCGTACGCTACTGGCTGATGAAGTCCGAACCCACCGACTGCTCCATCGACGACGCGCTGGCCGCTGCCAACGCCACGGTGCCCTGGACCGGCGTGCGCAACTACCAGGCCCGCAACTTCATGCGCGACGGCATGCAGGTCGGCGACGGCGTGCTGTTCTACCACTCCAGCTGTGCCGAGCCCGGCATCGCGGGCATCGCCCGCGTGGCATCCGGCACGCGGGTAGACCCCACCCAGTTCAACCCGCAATCCCCCTACTTCGACCCCAAATCCCCGCCCGACAAGCCGCGCTGGCTGCTGCTGGACGTACAGGCACTGCGCAAGACGCGGGTACTGGGCCTGGCGGAATTACGGGAACAGCCTGAACTGGCGGAGATGCGGGTGCTGCAGCGGGGGAATCGGCTGTCGATTACGCCGCTGGAAGAGCCAGAATGGGCGTTGATTACAAGTCGCCTTTAACCCGCCTCCGCCGCCCGGTAGACCAGCACCTTCAACGCCCGCTCGGCCGACACGTCGGCAAACACTGCCGGGTTGGCCACCCGTTCCACAAACGCAAGGTCGGGGGCCAGTTCCTGCATCTGGTCTTGCAAAAAGGCCACGCCCAGCTCGGGGGCGTTCAGGCACAGCAGCGCGTGGCCACCGTGCATCAGCAGGTCAGGCAGGCGACGCATCAGGCGGGCGTAGTCTTTGGTGGCGACGAAGCTGCCTTTTTGGTAGCTGGGCGGGTCCACGATGATGAGGTCGTAGGGGCCCGCACGGTTGATCTTGCCCCAGGTGGTAAAAATGTCGTGCGGCAGAAAACTGGCCCCGGTGGTCAAGTCGTTCAGCCGGTGATTTTGCTGGCCCGTGGCGATGGCGCCCTGGCCCATGTCCACATTGACCACGTGCTTGGCCCCGGCCTGCAGCGCCACCACCGAAAACGCGCAGGTGTAGGCAAACAGATTCAGCACCCTAAAGTTGGCGCGGCCCGCCACATGCCCGCGCACCCAGCGGCGGCCTTCGGCCATGTCGAGAAACAAGCCGTGGTTTTGCCCCTTGAGCACATGCACGCGGTAGCGCGCGCCCTGCTCTGTCACCACATGGGGCTCGGGCACTTCGCCAGACACCAGCCGGGTGTCGGCGCTGCCGTCAAACCGGCACTGGTAGACCCAGTTCAGGGCTTGGCCGGGGGCCAGCTGCTGCCAGCGGGCGGCCAGTGCGGCACCGACCACGGCCAAGTCTGCGTCACTGGCGGGCTGGAAGCTGGTGAGCACGAAGACGGGCGGAAAGGCGTCCAGCGCCCAGTGCTCGCAGCCCGGGTACAGGCCGCCCCGGCCGTGGAAGATGCGTTGGGCATCGGTGGGCAGGGCCATCGTGGCGATGGCGTCGAGTAAAGCTTGCATGGGTTGGCGGGCAAAAAAGCAAACGCCAATTTTAAAAGAAAAGCCGTGCAGCGCAGGTAGTACCTGCGCAAGCAGCTATTTTTTTAGTAGCACACAGCAGCCACAACGGAATCAGCCAATCCGCGCAATCACCGCACCCAGTGCCTGCACCGTGCCCGCTGCGGCCGCCAGCGCAATGCGGCCACTGCGGTGGGCAGTGACCTGCATCTCCATCTTCATGGCTTCCATCACGGCGATCACGTCGCCTGCTTGCACCGTGTCGCCGTCGGCCACTTTCCAGGACTGCAGGTTACCGGCGATGGGCGAAGCCACCGCGCTGGCATCCACCGCCGCCTCGGGCACCGCGGCTTGCGTGGCGCTGCCGGATGCATTGGCCAGACCCTGCAGCAGCACGGCAGGCAGGCCCAGCAGCACGCGGCGGCCGTCGATCTCGATAGCGGTGCGCAGCAGGCTGGTGTCGGGCTGGGGTTCGGTGCGGGCCTGGGCCTGGATGGCCTCGGCCAGCGGCGCGGCGAAGTCGGACTCGATCCAGCGGGTGTGCACCTTGAAGCCGTCGGCCCCCACAAAGTCCGGGTGGTTAAGCACCGCGCGGTGGAACGGCAGCACCGAGGCCACGCCTTCAATTTTGAACTCGCGCAGCGCACGGCGGGCGCGGGCCAGCGCCTGTTCGCGCGTGGCACCAGTGACGATGAGCTTGGCCATCAGCGAATCGAAGGTGCCGGGCACGACCGAGCCGGATTGCACCCCCGTGTCCAGCCGCACGCCGGGGCCAGACGGTGGATCGAAACGCGATACCGGGCCGGGCGTGGGCAAAAAGCCCCGGCCCACATCCTCGGCGTTGATGCGGAATTCGATGGAATGGCCCAGCGGCGCGGGGGTGTGGGTGATGGACAGCGGCAGGCCATCGGCCACGCGCAGTTGTTCCACCACCAGGTCCACACCGGTGGTCTGCTCGGTCACCGTGTGCTCTACCTGCAGGCGGGTGTTGACCTCCAGGAACGAGATGGCACCGCTTTGGCTGAGTAAAAACTCCACCGTGCCCGCGCTGGTGTAGCCCGCCGCGGTGCAGATGTCGCGTGCCGCGCTGTGGATGCGCTCGCGCTGCGCGTCGGTCAAAAATGGCGCGGGGGCCTCTTCCACCAGCTTCTGGTTGCGCCGCTGCAGCGAGCAGTCGCGCGTGCC
>CANFZJ010000428.1 GCA_947451445.1 Comamonadaceae bacterium | reverse complement strand
TGGCCCCTGCAGTGGCAAGCCTGCATACGCCACATGGCCGCACTGGACCGCCACCAAATCCGCGACCAGTTCGCTGCTTTTTGCGACGCCCGACCCGTAGGTTCCAAGTTTGCCCACCGCGCCTGCGACCCGGTGGCGGGTTCCAGTCCGTCCATGAAATGGGTGAATCCGCCAGTAGCGTTCATGCTGCACGCAGGCGTGCCCTTGCTGCTGGATGCGGGTGTGGATATGCCAGGCTTGCACCCTGGTGACCCACAGCGGGTGGCTCTGGAGGGGTATCCGGGGCTATTGGCGCGTGAATTGCTTGATGGCTGGTATCCCGGTGCCACCGGCACCGGGCGGCGCAGTTACAAAAGCGATGACAAAGCTCGCCAGACCCCCCAGCGTCGCGCGGCACGGGTGGACTTGGTGGCGGCACTGGAGCGGGGGCTGTCGCGGCTGGCTGTGCGCTTGCAGCTGAACCCGTTGCAGCGCGATGTACTGGTGGACGACCCCAGTGGCGACGCGCTGGACGCTGTGCTGTGCCTGCTGCAAGCGGCCTGGGCCTGGCGTCAACATGCTGCGGGTGTGCCCCGTTACGGCCTGCCCGCCACGACCGACCCTTTAGAGGGCTGGATCATTACGGCGTGAGTGTTGCCGCTACACGGTATAGTTGTTACCGTTTACTTACATATTAGGTGGGCGCAACTTATGGGCAAAACCAGGCATTACGCGGTGCAACGTTGGCTTTGCACCATGGTATGTGTGTTGCTGTGCAGCCATGGCTGGGCTGCGGACGAACGGCCCGACTGTGTCCGCCCCTTGACGCTGGCCCTGCATGTACACGGGGTGCTGTATTCGGCAGAGTCCGGTAACGGTATCGACAAGGATTTTGCCGATGCGCTGGCCCAGCGCAGCGGTTGCACCCTGCAGATCAGCGTGTTGCCACGCATGCGCATCTGGCAGTTGATCGAATCGGGGGCGCTGGACTTTAGCCTGTCGGGTATTGCCACCCCTGAGCGCGACAAGTTTGCGGGCTTTGCCTGGTACTTCTCCAACCGCTATTATTTGCTGGTGAACAAGTCGGCCAATATCCAACAACTGCCTGATTTTGAGGCGCAGCCCGCGCTGAAGCTGGGGGCGATACGTGGCTTTCGGTACGGCAGCAATGCCAACAGCATGGTGGACCGGCTGGCGCAAGCCGGGCGCATCAGCTATGCGTCGGGCCTGGAGCCGCTCTACCAGGTACTGGCGCTGGGACGCATCCAGGGCATGGTGATTGAGCCGTTTGACATGGACGACGTGCAGGCGGGCACGTTGAAGGAGATCACCCGCATTTTTGCGTTCAGCGACCCGCCCATACCCCATGGCCTGATCATGTCCAAAAAATCCATCACGCTGGCCGAGCAAAAAAAGTGGACTGCATTGGTGCAGTCTTTGCGCGACGATGGCACGGTGTTGCGCATTTTTCAAAAATACTTCCCGCCTGCGTTGGCGCGTGAAATGGTCACTTTTTAACCATGCGTAGCCTGAAGTACCCGGCTAACTGGCTGCTGCACCTGGGCTTTGCCCTGCTGGTGCTGGCGCTGTCCCTGGGGACGACCTACTGGCTCTGGGTGTTTGAGACACGTAATGCCGAGCATGAGCAGCGGGCGCGCAATGACGCCGCCGTGGAGGCGTTTGCCAGCCAGCTCGAACAGCGCATGCGCACCCAGGAGCTGGTCTTGCGTGGCGTGCAGGCTTTGTTTTCTGTGACCGATCGTCCCTTGGACCGGGATGTGCTGAGCCGCTACGTGGACACCTTGCAGTTGAATGCCGACACTGTGGGGCTAGAGGGCTTGGGCTGGGCACCTTGGGTCCAGGAGAGTCAAAAAGCCGAGCATATTGCGCAGATGCGGGCGCAGGGTTTTTTGGGTTACGCCATCCAACCCGAGCTTGCAGGTGGCCCATCGGCCCCGCTGGTGCAGATGGAGCCTGCCGCAGAGCCAGACAGCCATTTGCTGGGGCAAGACCTGCTGGCCGACCCAGACCGGCGTGCGGCAATGGAACGCGCCCGCGACTCCGGGGTGGCCAGCATCACCGGCAAGTTAAGCCATCTGGTGGAAATAGACGGTAGTGTGCAGCTGGGGTTTGTGATGTTTTTACCGGTCTACCACAGCGGTTCTCCGACCAGTACCTTGCAGGCACGGCGCGCCCATTTGCGTGGTTGGGTGGTGGCCCCGTGCCGCATGGACGTGTGGATGGCGGCACTGCCCGGAAGTGAAAAAAACGGGCTAGACGTGCATATTTTTGATGGCATTGCGCTCTCTAGCGCGTCGCTGTTGTTTGCCTCTAACCCCGGGGCTGCTGCTGAGCCGCCGCCGGGGGCCTCGCTGGAGTATTTGCAGGTGGCAGGGCGGACCTGGACCCTGGTGGTCACCCCCAAGCCTGGCCTGTCGGGACCACGCAGCAGCGACAACGTAAAAATTATTGTCCGCAATGGAGTGGTGCTGAGTGTGTTGTTGTCGTTGTTTGCCTGGGTTTTGATCTCCGACCGGGCGCGGACCATGATTGTGGCCACCCACATGACGGCGGAACTGCGTGAAACCAAAGAGCACTTTGAGCTGATCTTCAACAGTTGTCCCGACGGTATGTGGATTACCCAGCAAACCGACGGTCTGATGGTGGATGTCAATGATGGCTTTACGGCCATGACAGGCTACGCGCGCGACGATGTAGTGAGCCGCTCGATCAACGCGCTGCCATTTTGGAAGTCGCCGGAGGACCGGCGGCGCTACCGCCGGGCGCTGGAGGAGCACCAGGCTTGTGAAAACCTGGAGATGGGTCTGCTCCACAAAGACGGGCATGACATGGTGGTGATTCTGTCGGCGCAGTCTGCTACCTTCAAGGGCGTGGCCTGTTTTGTGGGCGTGCTGCGCGACATTACGGGCCGCAAAGCTATCGAAGACCGTATGTCCCACATGGCCCAGCACGATATGTTGACGGGACTGCCCAACCGCACGCTGTTTGACGACCGGCTCATCCAGGCGATGGCGCACGCCCACCGCGACCATGCCCGCGTGGCCCTGCTG
>CANFZJ010000427.1 GCA_947451445.1 Comamonadaceae bacterium | reverse complement strand
GGCACCAGCACGGGGGCTGGGGCAGTCCAGTACTGCGGGCCTGTTCCATGGCGCAGGCGTTGGCCTGGCCGCACAGCGGGCAGGTGCGCGGGTCAGGCGGGGCGTGGAAGGCGGACATAAGTCATGGTACGGGCGCTTTTACGCAATGAAACCATTTTGCGCCGTAAAAATTATAGAAAATAGCTAGCTGGCTCAAGCCATGCATCTATTTTTTGCTACTAAATAAATAGTGTTCGCTTCCGGGCGTACAGAGCGATTCGACCGGCCATTGCGCCGTGCGCCAGCGTTCGCCGGAAACGGTGATTGCAAATAAAATCAATTAATTCAAATTGTTACGTGGGTATCCGGCACGGACAAGATTTTGGAGTTGGAGACTGGCCATGGAATTGTGGGGTGCTATGACGCAGCGGTTTTTGGTGCGCATGCTGTGTGGTGTGGTGGGTGCCGGTTGGGGGGTGTCTGGCGGGGCTGTGTCGATGGCCAATCCACCGTCTGCGCAGGTGTCAGAGAGCGAGGATGCTGCTGATCTGGCCGATGCCAGTGCAGACACACCGGTGCTGCGGGCTTTGTCCATCAGTGCGCGCAAGGCGATAACAGACAAAAACACCGCAGCCGATATCCGTACCGATTCCGCATCGAAACCCTCCCCCCCGGTGCCTGCCAGTAAAGCTGAATCCCGCCCGCTGGGCGAAACCCTGCATGCCGCCGCCAAGGACTTGGCGATCCATTCGGGTGCGGCGGATGCCAAGCAGTATCTGGGGGCCGAACTGGGCCTGGACAAACCTGCGGATGCATCGGGGGATGTCAATGCCGATGCGTCCAATGCACTGCGCCGCCGGGCCACTGGCGATAGTGCGAATTCCGGCAATGTGCTGCCGCCCCGGTCGAACGAACAGCTCAAGTTGGACGAAGAGCAGGCTTCTTTTCTGGCCTCGGCCTTGGTTCGCGAGGTCACGCCTTGGGCGATTGGTGCCGCAGTGCTGATGTGCATTTTGCAGGGCCTGCGGCTGATGCTGGCGTTCAGCCGCCGCCAGACCAAGCGCAAGCGCAAGTACCGCAGATCCGGCAGTGGCAATGCCTCGCGCAATGCCCGGATGTGACCGCCGGGGGCGGTAAAGATCTGCAAATAGCCCCCCACCCTGCAGGGGTAGGCCACGCAATGCAGAGCAGGCGGTTAGAATTCAGATGCAACTAATTCTTATTTGCACTGTTCGCAATGCGGGGCCGGGAGGCGCATCCCCTGGCACCCACTCTCCACCCAAAGTGTTCTTATGAAAATTTCCATCCCTTTCCTGGTTCGTGCCGTGGCGCTGGCATCTGGTGTGTTGGCTATATCCATGGGGGCCTCGGCGCAAGATGCCGAGCCGCTGGTGGTCTATAACGCGCAGCACGTCAGTCTGACCCAGGCTTGGGCGAATGGCTTTACCAAGGAGACAGGCATCAAGGTGGTGTTGCGCAATGGTGGCGATAGTGAACTGGGTAACCAGTTGGTGCAAGAAGGCAAGGCCTCGCCTGCCGATGTGTTTTTGACCGAGAACTCCCCCGCCATGGCTTTGGTGGAGTCGGCTGGTTTGTTTGCCTCGCTGGATCCTGCCACTCTGGCCCAGGTGCCCGCCAACTTCCGTCCCGCCACGGGCCATTGGATTGGCGTGGCAGCGCGCAGCACGGTGTTTGTCTACAACAAGAAGAAGTTCACGCCTGAGCAGTTGCCTAAGTCGTTAATGGACCTGTCCAACCCCGCCTGGAAGGGGCGCTGGGCGGCATCGCAGGCCGGCGTCGATTTTCAGGCCATCGTCAGCGCCATGCTGGAGATGAAGGGCGAACCCGCCACCGCGGCCTGGCTCAAAGGCATGAAAGAAAACTTCACTGCTTACAAAGGCAACAGTACGGTGATGAAGGCCGTTAATGCAGGTCAGATCGACGGCGGCGTGATCTACCACTACTACTACTTCGGCGACCAGGCCAAGACCGCTGAAAACAGCAATAACACCGCACTGCACTACTTCCGCAACGAAGACCCGGGTGCTTTTGTCAGCATCTCCGGTGGCGGTGTGCTGGCCACGAGCAAGCATGCCAAAGAGGCACAAGCTTTCGTCAAGTGGGTGACCAGCAAGGCTGGCCAAGAGATTCTGAAGACTGGCGACTCGTATGAATACGCAGTGGGCGCGGGAGCACAGTCCAATCCCAAGCTGGTGCCACTGGCCGACTTACAGTCGCCGAAGGTCGAACCCTCCAAGCTGAACAGCAAAAAAGTCTCGGATCTGATGACCCAGGCGGGCTTGCTGTAAGCGCCGGGTGTCGGCTGTACCGTCTGTGTTGCATGGCGCGTCTACTTCGGTAGCCGCGCCGCTGCCGCATATGCGCAGCAGTACCCATGGCCTGGGCGTGTCGTGGGTGGGGGCTGCGGCTGTGCTGGTGTCGCTGTTCGCCTTGCTGCCGCTGGGGTTTGTGGTTTGGGTGGCTTGGCAAACGGGTTGGGAAGTCGCTGCACCCTTGATTTTTCGCTCCCGTGTGGGCGAATTGCTGGTCAATACTGCGCTGCTGGAGTTGGTCACCGTACCGGTCTGCGGTGTGCTGGCCCTGGCCCTGGCCTGGCTGACCGAGCGCAGCGACCTACCCGGTGCCCGCACCTGGGCTGCGCTGGCGGTGGCCCCGCTGGCTGTGCCTGCGTTTGTGCACAGCTATGCCTGGATGACTGTCACCCCCAGCCTGCACGGCCTGTGGGGCGCGGTCCTGGTGTCGACCATCGCTTATTTCCCGTTCATGTATTTGCCTTTGTCCGCGGCCCTGCGGCGGCTGGACCCGGGCATGGAAGATGCCGCGGCATCGCTGGGTCTGGGGCCATGGGCGGTGTTTTTTCGCGTAGTGCTGCCGCAGCTTCGCCTGGCCCTGTGCGGTGGCGGGCTGCTGGTGGGCCTCCATCTGCTGGCCGAGTATGGCCTGTTCGTGATGATCCGGTATGACACCTTTACTACGGCAATAGTCGATCAATTCCAGTCCACCTACAACGGCCCGGCGGCGAACATGCTGGCGGGCGTACTGGTGGTCTGTTGCT
>CANFZJ010000426.1 GCA_947451445.1 Comamonadaceae bacterium | reverse complement strand
CGTCAGCGTGATCGACGGCCTGGCCTTCCAGACCAACATCCTGGCGCTGAATGCCGCCGTCGAAGCCGCCCGCGCCGGGGAGTCGGGCCGGGGCTTTGCCGTGGTGGCCAGCGAGGTCCGCTCGCTGGCACAGCGCTCGGCCGCTGCCGCCAAGGAGATTCGCCAGCTCATCGGTGCGTCCAGCACCCAGGTGGCGGCCAGCGTGCAGCAGATCCGCACGGCAGGCAACAACCTGGGCGCCATCGTCTCGGGCATCCGCGACGTGGCCAGCAACATGGCACAAATATCCCATTCCAGTGCAGAACAAAGCACGGGCCTGAGCGAAATCACCTCGGCAGTCCGCCAGCTGGACACGATCACCCAGCAAAACGCCCAGATGGTGGAGCACGCCGTCACCCAGGCATCCACCCTGGAAAACCGCGCCTCCACCCTGGTCGAAGCCGTGGCCGTTTTCAAGCTGCAACAAGGTTCGGCCGAAGAAGCCGTAGCCCTGGTCGCGCGGGCCGTGGCGCACCGGGGACGCGGCGTCTCCAAAGACACGTTTTTGCGCGACCTGACGCAACCCAGCCAAGGCTTTCACGACCGGGACATGTACGTTTTTGTGCTGGACCGCAGCGGCACCTATGTGGCTTTTGGCGGCAACCCGGCCAAGGTCGGCACCCGCGTGCAGGACATTGCGGGCATCAACGGTGCAGGCCTGCTGCAAGCCATCTTTAGCCAGGCCGAGCACGAACCTGGCTGGGTCGAATACGACATAACCAACCCCACCACCGGGCGGGTGCAAACCAAGATGTCGTTTGTGCAGCAGGTGGACGACCTGGCGGTCGGCTGCGGGGTCTACAAGAACCTGGTCGGCTGACCAGGCTCGGAACAAAACGTTTCACCAAAAATTGAACCTAATAGGCCACCAGCGCAGTATCTACCTGCGCTAGTAGCTATTTATTCAATAGCAGTGCCTTACAGCCGCTCCGCTACCCAAGCCTGCACCGATGCCAGCGCTGCGGGCAGGTTGCCCGGCTCGGTACCACCGGCCATGGCCATGTCGGGCTTGCCGCCACCCTTGCCGCCGAGCTGTCCGGCGATGAAGTTGACCAGCTCCCCGGCCTTGACGCGGTCGGTGGTGTCCTTGGTGACGCCTACGGCCACTTGCACCTTGTCGCCATCTACGGCGGCCAGCACGATGACGGCGGTTTTCAGCTTGTCCTTCAGCTTGTCCATGGACTCGCGCAGCACCTTGGTGTCGGCACCTTCGAGCTTGGCGGCCAGCAGCTTGACGCCCTTGATCTCCAGCGCGTTGGCGGCCAGCTCGTCGCCCTGGGCGGAGGCCAGCTTGCCCTTGAGCTGGGCGACTTCTTTTTCCAGCGCCTTGGCGTGGTCCAGCGCCTGGGTGATGCGGGTTTGCAGCTCGGCGGGCGTGGCTTTGAAGCTGGCTGCGGCCTGGGTCACGGCGCGCTCCAGGTCTTGCAGATAGGCCAGCGCGCCCTCGCCCGTCACGGCTTCAATGCGGCGTACGCCAGCGGCCACGCCGCCCTCGCCCACCACCTTGAACAGGCCGATGTCGCCCGTGCGCTGCACGTGGGTGCCGCCACAGAGTTCTTGCGTTGTGCCGATGCTGAGTACGCGGACGATTTCGCCGTACTTTTCGCCAAACAGCATCATCGCGCCGGTTTTCTGGGCGGATTCGATGTCCATCAGCTGCGCCTGGGTGGCCGCGTTGGCCCAGATTTCGGCGTTGACAAGTGCCTCGATCTGCGTGATTTGCGCATCCGTCACCGGGGCCGTGTGGGTGAAGTCGAAGCGGGTGCGCTCGGCGTTGACCAGGCTGCCCTTTTGCTGCACGTGGTCGCCCAGCACTTCGCGCAGGGCCTTGTGCATCAAATGGGTGACCGAGTGGTTGCGCTGGGTGGCGGCGCGCTGGGCGGTGTTGACCTGAGCGGTCACGGTGTCGCCCACGTTCAGCGTACCGGCTTCCAGTGTGCCCTGGTGGCCAAACACGTCGGCCTTGATTTTTTGCGTGTCGCCCACGGCAAAGCGGGCCGAGCCACTGGTCAAAACGCCCTCGTCACCCACCTGGCCGCCGCTCTCGGCGTAGAACGGGGTGGTGTCCAGCACCACGGTGCCGGTTTGGCCTTCTTTCAGGGCTGCGACGCTGGTTCCGTCTGCGTAGAGTGCTACGATTTTTGTAGTGGACTCCAGTTTTTCGTAGCCGACGAACGCGTTGCCAGCGCCGCTGTAGTCCAGCGCCTTGTCCATCTTGAACTTGCCTGCAGCGCGGCCCTTGGCTTTTTGCGCTGCCATGGCGGCGGTGAAGCCAGCTTCATCGACCGCCAGGCCGCGTTCACGGCATACGTCGGCAGACAGGTCCAGCGGAAAGCCAAAGGTGTCGTGCAGCTTGAAGGCCACTTCGCCCGGCAGTACCTGCACACCACCGTCCAGCGACTCGTTCAGAATCTGCATGCCCATGGCCAGGGTCTCGAAGAAGCGCTCTTCTTCGGCCTTCAGCACTTCGGCGATGCGCGCTTGCTGCGCAGCCATTTTGGGGTAAGCCTCGCCCATCAGCGCCACCAAATCGGGCACCAGCTTGTGGAAGAACGGCTTGGTTTGGCCCAGCAAATAACCGTGGCGGATGGCGCGGCGGATGATGCGGCGCTGCACGTAGCCACGGCCTTCGTTGCTGGGGATGACGCCGTCGCTGACCAAAAAGGAGGTCGCACGGATGTGGTCGGCGATGACGCGCAGGCTCTTGTGGCCCAGGTCTTGTTCACCGGTTTCGCGCGATGCGGCCTTGATCAGCGCATCAAAAATGTCGATTTCGTAGTTGCTGTGCACGTGCTGCAAGATGGCGGCCAGGCGCTCCAGGCCCATGCCGGTGTCCACACAGGGTGCGGGCAGCGGGGTCACCGAGCCGTCTTCGGCCATATTGAACTGCATGAACACGTTGTTCCAGATCTCGATGAAGCGGTCGCCGTCTTCACCGGGGCTGCCGGGGGGGCCGCCGGGGATGTGGTCGCCGTGGTCATAGAAGATTTCGGAGCACGGGCCGCAGGGGCCGGTG
>CANFZJ010000425.1 GCA_947451445.1 Comamonadaceae bacterium | reverse complement strand
TCGATGCGGTTGATGGACTGTTCGATCTTCTTGAGCAGCTTGCGCTCACGGTCGCGGGTGCGCAGCTCCAGGGCATGCTCTTCCTCGATGGTGGCGCGGTCGGCCGGGTCGGGCACAACCACGGTGTCTTCACGCAGATGCTCGGTGGTTTCGCCCGCGTTGTTCAGCATGTCCTGCTTCAGCACGGTCAACTTGAGCCGAAAGAAAGCGGTCTGCTTTTCGTTCATGTACTCGGCGTCGGGCATGGCGATGACTTCGGCATCGGTCAACTGGTCGGCCGGGGTGGTTTTCCAGTTGTTAGCCAGCTTGGGGTCTTTTTTGGCGGCCACATGGGGTGGCGGCGCAATCATGGGCTCCGGCGCGTTTTGCAGGAAGCTGGACTTGGCCGCCGTGGAGGCCACCGCCTGGCCGATGGACGGCACGGTCAACTGGGCCAGACGCGACGACGGACGCACGCTTTTGGCCGGAATGGACGTGTACCGGGGGCTGGTCTGGACTTCAGGGGTTACCGCAGCAGGTGCGGGTGTTTTGGGCGCTGTAGTCACTGAGGGGTACTCGCAGTTGGCGCGGGGGCCAGGGTTGCCTCCGCTGATTTTTTGAATGGTGTGGACGGGACCGACATAGGGGATGCTGTCTTCAGGTTAAACCGCTGGTACCAGGCACTGCTCCAGCCCTTGCAGGTAAATATCCTTGGGCAAATCAATGCCAATGAACACCATTTTGCTGGTACGCGGCTCGTCTGCGCCCCACGCGGGGCCCAGGTCGCTGCCCATCAGCTGGTGCACGCCTTGGAAAATGACTTTACGCTCGGTTCCCTGCATATTCAAGACGCCTTTGTAGCGCAACATGCGGGGGCCGTAAATATTGACGATGGCACCCAGAAAATCTTCCAGCTTGGCGGGGTCAAACGCGCGGTCTGACTTGAAGACAAAGCTTTGCACATCATCATCGTGGTGATGGTGGTGGCCCGCGTGTCCGTGGTCATGTGCATGCGAGGGGTGGTCGCAGTGCTCTCCCTCGGCATGGTCATGGTGGTCGTGTGCGTCGTCTTTCAGGAAGTCGGGATCGATGTCCAGCTTGGCATTCAGGTTGAAGCCGCGCAGGTCAAACACCTCGCTCAAAGCCACTTCGCCAAAATGCACCGCTTTTTGCGGCGCACGCGGGTTCATGTGCTTCAGGCGGTGCATCAGCGCGTCCACCTCGACCGGCTCCACCAAATCCGTCTTGCTGATGAATATTTGGTCGGCAAAACCAACTTGGCGGCGCGCCTCCTGGCGGTCGTTGAGCTGGGTGGCGGCGTGCTTGGCGTCCACCAGGGTCAAAATCGAGTCCAGCAGGTAGCTTTCGGCGATTTCGTCGTCCATAAAGAAGGTTTGCGCCACCGGGCCAGGGTCGGCCAAGCCGGTGGTTTCGATCACCACGCGCTCAAAGTCGAGCAGGCCCTTGCGCTTTTTGGCGGCCAGCAGGCTCAGCGTGGCGCGCAGGTCTTCACGGATGGTGCAGCAGATGCAGCCGTTGTTGAGCTGGATGATTTGCTCGCCCGTCTCGGACACCAGAATCTCGTTGTCGATGTTTTCTTCGCCGAATTCGTTCTCTACGACGGCGATCTTCTGGCCGTGGGCCTCGGTCAGCACGCGCTTGAGCAGCGTGGTTTTGCCCGACCCTAAAAAGCCGGTCAGGATGGTGACGGGAATCAAACTCATGGTGTCCTTCGTGGCGACCCTGGTTAAAACAAGCTGCGCAGTGTAGCCACTATTTACGCAACACCACCAAGCCTTTCAGATATTCACCCTCGGGGAAGTTGATGGTCATCGGGTGGTCCGGCGCGCCGCCCAGGCGCTCGGTAATAAAGCCGTCCACACCTGCGTCAATCCCCGCCGAAGCGACGATTTTGTGGAACAGGTCGGCGTTGATGCCGCCCGAGCAGGAATAGGTGAACAGCACGCCGCCCGGCTCCAGAATCTTGAAGGCCAGTCGGTTGATGTCTTTGTAGGCGCGCGCGGCCCGGTCGGCATGGGCGGCAGTGGGCGCGAACTTGGGCGGGTCCAGCACGATGCAGTCAAACGTCTGGCCCTGGGCGGCAAACTGGCGCAGCGAGGCGTTCACATCCGCGTCCATAAATGTCACGTTCTCTGCCGCAAAGCCGTTCAGCGCCACGCTGGCCGCCGCCCGCTCCAGCGCCGGGCCGGACGAGTCGATGGAGGTGACGTGGCCCATGCCGCCGCCGCCCGCTCGCATGCCCGCTTGCATCCCGGCCAGTGCAGCCACGGTAAAGCCGCCGGTGTAGCAAAAACAGTTCAGTACCCGCTGGAACTGCAGGCGCTGGGCGGCGTCGGCCATTTTCTTGCGGCTGTCGCGCTGGTCCAGATAAAAGCCGGTTTTGTGGCCGGTGGCGATGTCCAGCGTCAGGCGCCAGCCGTGCTCCTGGATGGTGAGCTCGGTGGGACCGTCGCCGCGCAGCCAGCCGGTGACGGGGGCCAGCCCTTCCTGGGCGCGGGTGCTGGCGTCGGAGCGCTCGTACAGCTTGGTCAGGCCGGTGGCGGCCAGCAGCGCGTCGGCCAGCACGTCCTTCCAACGCTCGGCCCCGGCAAACTGGAACTGCGCCACCAGCGTGTCGCCGTAGCGGTCCACGATCAGCCCGGGCAGGCCGTCGGACTCGCCGTGGACCAGGCGCATGCCGTCGCTATTGACATCAAATCGGGCTCTAGCGCTTATAGAACGTGCACAAGCAGCTATAAAAAACGCAGCATCAATGCGCTGGGCTTCGTCAAAGCTCCAGACACGGGCGCGGATTTTGGAGCTGGGGCTGAACGCCGCCCAGCCCAGAAACTGGCCGTCATGGGACTCAACCCGCACGGTTTCGCCGGGGTCACCGCCGCCTTTGGCGATGGCGGAGTCAAAAATCCAGGGGTGGCGGCGCTGCAGTGAGCGTTCTTTGCCTTCGCGGAGTCGGATGGTTTTCATCCGCTGGATTGTGGGGCCTATTTGCCTGGCAGCAGCTTGGCGCGCGGATGCGCGGCGTCGTAAGTTTGCGCCAGGTGCTGGAAATCCAGCCGGGTG
>CANFZJ010000424.1 GCA_947451445.1 Comamonadaceae bacterium | reverse complement strand
TGCGGCCCCGCCCCAGATCACATTTTCGCCCAGCAAGCTGCAAGAGCTGCAGCAGCAGTACCTGACCGAATCTGCCGCGCTGTGGAACCAGAGCATGGACAAGGCCGCGATCGGCAAAGACCGCCGCTTTTCCGCCCAGGCCTGGTCTGAAAACCCGCTCACCGCCTATTCCGCCGCGGCCTACCTGCTGACCAGCCGCACCCTGATGGGCCTGGCTGACGCGGTGGAGGGCGACGAGAAAACCCGTGCCCGCATCCGCTTTGCCATCGAGCAGTGGACCGCAGCGTCCGCCCCCAGCAACTTTTTGGCGATGAACGCCGATGCGCAAAAACGGGCCCTTGAAACCCAGGGCGAAAGCATCGCCAAGGGTCTGAAGAACCTCATGCACGACATGCAGCAGGGCCATGTGTCGATGACCGACGAGAGCCTGTTTGAAGTCGGCAAGAACGTCGCCACCACCGAGGGGGCGGTGGTGTTTGAAAACGAGCTGTTCCAGCTGATCGAATACAAGCCGCTCACCGCCAAGGTCTACGAGCGCCCGTTTCTGCTGGTGCCACCGTGCATCAACAAGTTCTACATCCTCGACCTGCAGCCCGAAAACTCGCTGATCCGCTACGCCGTGGCCGAGGGGCACCGCACCTTCGTGGTCAGCTGGCGCAACCCCGACGCGTCCATGGGCCACAAGACCTGGGACAACTACATCGAAGATGCTGCTATTAAAGCCATAGCTGTCACCCAAGAGATAACGGGCGCCAAGCAGATAAATGCCCTGGGTTTTTGTGTGGGCGGCACCATCCTCAGCACGGCCCTGGCGGTGCTGGCCGCACGCGGCGAAAAGCCGGTGGCCAGCCTTACGCTGCTCACCACGCTGCTGGACTTTGCCGACACCGGCATCATCGACATCTTTGTGGACGAGGCCATGGTGGCCTACCGTGAAAAGCAAATGGGCAGCGGCGGCCTGCTGCCCGGCGGCGACCTGTCCAGCACCTTCAGCTTTTTGCGCCCCAACGACCTGGTGTGGAACTACGTGGTGGGCAACTACCTCAAGGGCGAAACCCCGCCGCCCTTCGACCTGCTGTACTGGAACAGCGACTCCACCAACCTGCCCGGCCCGTTTTACGCCTGGTATTTGCGCAACACCTACCTGGAAAACCGGCTCATCCACCCCGGCAAGGCCACGGTGTGCGGGGCCAAGATCGACCTGCGCGGGCTGGACATGCCCGCCTACATCTACGGCTCGCGCGAAGACCACATCGTGCCGATTGGCGGTGCTTATGCGTCCACCCAGCACTTGCCGGGTAAAAAACGCTTTGTGATGGGGGCTTCGGGCCACATTGCAGGCGTCATCAACCCCCCGGCCAAGAACAAGCGCAGCCACTGGACCAGCGACGCCACCACGTTTCCCAAGGATTCGGCGCAGTGGATCGCCGGTGCCACCGAGCACCCCGGTAGCTGGTGGACCGATTGGTCGGCCTGGCTCAAGGGCCATGCAGGCAAACAGGTCGCCGCGCCCAAGGCCTACGGCAAGGGCGCCTACAAGGCGATAGAGCCCGCCCCAGGCCGCTACGTGAAAACCCGTGCATCGTAAAAACGCGTACAAAGTCGCCTAGGCGACGCTCTACACTGGGCAGCGCAACAATTGCATCACTGTCCCGTGGCAGTGGGCCTAGGTGGCACATTTTCAACAAACCGCAAGATTCAGGAGCCCAAAATGGAAGATATCGTCATCGTTGCAGCCGCGCGCACCGCCGTTGGCAAATTCGGCGGAAGCCTCGCCAAAACCCCCGCCACCGAACTCGGTGCCCATGTCATCAAGTCGGTGCTGGAGCGCAGCGGCCTGAGTGCAGAGCAGATCGGTGAAGTCATCATGGGCCAGGTGCTGGCCGCCGGTGCGGGCCAGAACCCGGCCCGCCAGTCGGTGCTGAAAAGCGGCTTGCAGCTAGGCACGCCCGGCCTGACCATCAACGCCGTCTGCGGTTCCGGCCTGAAGGCCGTGATGCTGGCGGCCCAGGCCGTGGCCTACGGCGACAGCGAAATCGTCATCGCCGGTGGCCAGGAAAACATGAGCGCATCGCCCCACGTGCTGATGGGCAGCCGCGACGGCCAGCGCATGGGCGACTGGAAGATGACCGACACCATGATCGTGGACGGCCTGTGGGACGTGTACAACCAGTACCACATGGGCATTACCGCTGAAAACGTGGCCAAAAAATACGGTATCACCCGCGAAATGCAAGACGCCCTGGCCCTGGCCAGCCAGCAAAAAGCCGCTGCCGCACAAGAAGCAGGCAAGTTTGTGGACGAGATCGCACCGTTCAGCATCGCCCAGCGCAAGGGTGACCCCATCGTTTTCGCTGCCGACGAATTCATCAACCGTAAAACCACTGCCGACGTGCTGGCCGGTCTGCGCCCTGCGTTCGACAAAGCCGGTGGCGTGACTGCGGGCAATGCCTCCGGCCTGAACGACGGCGCTGCTGCCGTGATGGTGATGACCGCCAAAAAAGCCGCTGCCCTGGGCCTGACCCCGCTGGGCCGTATTGCCAGCTTTGCCACTACCGGCCTGGACCCCGCCATCATGGGCATGGGCCCCGTGCCTGCGTCGCAAAAAGCCCTGGCCCGTGCGGGCTGGAAGGCCCAGGACCTGGACCTGCTGGAAATCAACGAAGCCTTTGCCGCCCAAGCCTGCGCTGTGAACAACGAAATGGGCTGGGATACCAGCAAGGTCAACGTTAACGGCGGCGCGATTGCCATCGGCCACCCCATTGGTGCGTCCGGCTGCCGTATCTTGGTCACGCTGCTGCACGAAATGCAACGCCGCGACGCCAAGAAGGGCATTGCGTCCCTGTGCATTGGCGGTGGCATGGGTGTTGCTCTCACCATCGAACGCTAAATAGTTGCGTATTTTTTAAAACAAACAGGAGATAAAACATGAGTCAAAAAGTAGCGTACGTGACCGGCGGCATGGGTGGCATCGGGACCGCCATCTGCCAGCGCCTGCACCAAGATGGCTTCAAGGTCATCGCCGGTTGCGGCCCCACCCGCGACCACGCCAAGTGGATCGCCGAGCAGGCGGCGCTGGG
>CANFZJ010000423.1 GCA_947451445.1 Comamonadaceae bacterium | reverse complement strand
GTTGTTTGGGCTGCAGTGCCGTGCCCAGCACCAGATGGCTCATGCCGATCACGGCGTTCATCGGGGTGCGGATTTCGTGGCTCATGTTGGCCAGAAACTCGGACTTCATTTGCGAGGCGTCTTCGGCCTTGGCGCGGGCCTCGCGTAGCGCGGTTTCGTTGGCGTGCAGGGCTTGGTTGGCAGTGGCAATTTCGGCGGTGCGCGCGGCCACACGCCCTTCCAGCACCTCTTCGCTGCGCTGCAGCGACGCCACCAGCTCTGCCTGCGCCGCCAGCGCAATCGCTTTGGCGCGCACGCGTTTGCGCGACTGCAGCAGCATCGCCCAGGTTAAAAACACGGTAAGCAGCGCCAAAAAACCGGTTAACGCGGCCGTGGTGAGGGTTTGGTTGCGGATTTGCAGGTTGCGGTTGTCGGCGATGCTGGCCGACAAGCGGGCGGCATTTTGCGACAAGGTTTTGATGGCCGGACCGGCCGCCAGCAGCTGTTGGCGCAGCCTAGCCCGTCCATCTGGTGTGCTGGGCGCTTCCAGGTCGTGGTCGGCCTTGTCTACAAACTGGTGCAAGGCCAGCAGCGTGGGTTCAAATTCTGGTGCGGACTGCATCAGGTCGCGCGGGGTGCCGGACTCGATGGCTTTGAGACGGCTGACGAAGATCTCGTAGCGAAACTGCATGTCCTCCTGCACCGCTGCTCCAGGGTCTAGGGTAGCCAGATGGAGGGCGTGGTCAAACCGTTCGTATTCGACGTTGAATTCCAGAAAAGACCATAGCGCATTGATGTCACCCCGGCGCAGCACTTCTTCCAGGTTCTGAAATTGCCGGTACTGGAGGGTGGCAATGGCGATGTAGACCAGTACCAGGCTGGAGATCAGCAGCCGAAGAAAGAATTTGCTGCTGGTCATGCCAGGGCCTACAGGCCGCATTTACTGGACTTGCAGGCCGCTGAGTTGCCATGCTGAACGGTTGTAATAAATTTCGTTGCGCAACTCTGCCTTGGTGTCAAACGGGTAGACGATGAACAGCGGGCCTTTTTCACGAATGGGCATCGGCTTGTCGTTCATCAGGCGGGCCACGATGGCGTCAAATTTGACGGCATCGTCAAACGGAATTTCTGTTTTGTAGTCGTTCAGCGCAATCGCCGTAATTTTGTGTCCCTTGGCACCCGCGGCAGCCAGTACGTCGCGCAACAGCGGGCCGGTGAAGCTGACGGCGCTGGGATACCAGGGCGTTTGGGTGGAAAACGTTTTTTGCGGCAGCTTTTCCAGCATCTTCATGTCGAAAACGGCATTGGCACCGCTATTGGCCTGGGCGACGGCGCCGCTGACGGTCAACACCACGCGGCCCTCGGGTTTGTCCAATGCTATGGCCGATAACGCACATAAAGCGCTGGCTGCAACCACTACGCGCAACAGGTTGGGATAAAGCGCCATGCGGTACTCCTGGTCAGTTTATGAGCACCAATGTCTCACTTTGTTACAGGTAACTATAGCGCAAGGAATAGCTGCATTGAAGCGAGAAATAAGGGGGCGTGCGCGGTGGCCGATATGCCCCCGGCTGTCGGCTACAGCGCGCGTTGGGCGCGTGCGCGCGCCAATGCAGCGGCGATCAGCGACTGCTTGGACGACGCTGCGGTGCTGTCAGTCGGAGGGGGCTCGGCGGGTGTGCTGGTCTGTGGCGGGGTGGGCATGTCCGCAAGGGTTTTGGTGCTCTGGCGCATATCTATAGTGCGGCGGATGCTATGAAGTTTGTAGCGATCGAGTGCTTTGTGTGCATCCGCGTCTGACCAGGCGCTCCAGCCCGTCAGCGGGCCGCTGGCGTTTTCCAGCTGGATACAGTCCACCGGGCACACCGGAATGCAGAGTTCGCAGCCTGTGCAATGCGCGGTGATGATGGTGTGCATGTGCTTGTTGCTGCCCAGAATGGCGTCGGTGGGGCACGCGGCGATGCACAGGGTGCAGCCAATGCACCAGGCCTCGTCCACCACCGCGACGCTGCGCGCAGTCTCCATGCCGTGCACGGGGTTCAGTGCCCGTATCGGCTGCCCGGTGATGTGGGCCAGCCGGGCAATGCCCTCGGCACCGCCGGGCGGGCATTGGTTGATGGGCACCTGGTCCGCCGCGATGGCCTGCGCGTACGCGGCACAGTCCGGGTAGCCGCAGCGCGTGCACTGTGTTTGGGGCAGTGCCGCGTTGATGCGCTCGGCCAGCAGGGCTAACGGTGACAAAGTTGGCTGCGTGCTCAGGCTGCGCGCGCAGCGGGTTTGCGGGCTGCGGGTTTGCCAGCGGATTTTGCCGGTGCCAGCGTGGGCGTTGCCTGTGCCGTGACCACAGCAGCGGTGACCGAAGCCGCAGCGGGGCTGTGGGCGCGGATGAAAGCCTTGACCTCGGGGTACACCACGTCGCGCCAGCGGCGGCCGCTGAAAATGCCGTAGTGGCCAGCACCCTGGGCTTCCATGTGCTGCTGCTGGTCGGCGGGGATGCCGCTGCACAGGTCGTGCGCTGCCTTGGTCTGGCCGGAGCCGGAGATGTCGTCCAGCTCGCCTTCCACCGTCAGCAGGGCGGTACGGGTGATGTCTTGCGGCTTGACCAGCTCGACCGTGCCGTCAATGCCGCGCACGTTCCAGGTGCCGTTGACCAGCTTGAAGTCCTGGAACACGGTGGCGATGGTTTCCAGGTAATAGTGCGCGTCCATGTCCAGCACGGCGTTGTATTCGTCGTAGAACTTGCGGTGCACTTCGGCGCTGACGCCGTCGCCTTTGACCAGGTCTTCAAAGTAGTCGTAGTGGCTCTTGGCGTGGTTGCTGGGGTTCATGGCGACAAAGCCGGTGTGCTGCAAAAAGCCGGGGTACACCTTGCGGCCTGCGCCGGGGAAGCTGGCCGGTACTTTGTAGATCACATTGTTCTCAAACCACTCGTAGCCCTTGTTCATGGCCAGGTTGTTGACAGCGGTGGGCGATTTGCGGGCGTCGATAGGGCCGCCCATCATGGTCATGCTCAGAGGCGTCAGGTCGCCGCGCGAGGCCATCAGCGACACGGCAGCCAGCACGGGCACGGTGGGCTGGCAGACGCTCATCACGTGGCAGTTGCCGTAGATGCC
>CANFZJ010000422.1 GCA_947451445.1 Comamonadaceae bacterium | reverse complement strand
GTTGGTTAAGGCACTGGATTTTGATTCCAGCATGCGAAGGTTCGAGTCCTTCTTCCCCTGCCAAATACTTTGAACACACAGAGGTTCAAGGTATATACACAGAATCAATTCATCGCAAAAAAGCCCATGCAGCCCCACCACACCGATTTCATGATTTTTACCGGCAATGCCAATCCTGGCATGGCTTCGGACATCGCCAAGCACCTTGGCATATCCCTGGGCGCCGCCCGTGTGGGTCGCTTCTCCGACGGAGAGGTCACCGTAGAAATCAACCAAAACGTGCGTGCCCGTGACGTTTTCGTGGTGCAAAGCACTTGCGCGCCCACCAATGAAAACTTGATGGAGCTGCTGATCATGGTGGACGCGCTCAAGCGCGCCTCCGCCGAGCGCATCAGCGCCGTGATCCCCTACTTCGGCTATGCCCGCCAAGACCGTCGTCCGCGCTCGGCCCGCGTACCAATCACTGCAAAAGTTGTAGCGAACATGCTACAAGCAGTCGGCGTTGACCGCGTTTTGACCATGGATTTGCATGCCGACCAAATCCAGGGCTTCTTTGACATCCCGGTGGACAACATTTACGCATCGCCGATTTTGCTGGGTGATCTGCGCCAGAAAAACTACGAAGACCTGATTGTGGTGTCGCCCGACGTGGGCGGCGTAGTCCGTGCCCGTGCGCTGGCCAAGCAACTCGGTTGCGATATGGCCATCATCGACAAGCGCCGTCCCCGCGCCAATGTCAGCGAAGTGATGCACGTGATCGGTGAGATCGACGGCCGCAACTGCGTGATCATGGATGACATGATCGACACCGCAGGCACGCTGGTCAAAGCCGCCGAAGTTCTGAAAGAACGTGGCGCGAAAAAGGTTTACGCCTATTGCACCCACCCGATCTTCTCGGGCCCGGCCATTGAACGCATTTCCAACGGCTCGGCACTCGACGAAGTCGTGGTAACCAACACCATTCCGCTCAGCGCAGCTGCGGCGGCATGTCCCAAAATTCGCCAACTCTCCGTAGCGCCACTGATCGCGGAAACGATCCAGCGTATTGCCAACGGTGAGTCGGTCATGAGTTTGTTCTCGGACCAGGAAAACCTGTTCTAAAAAGAACGAAAACGCAGACCGGCCACGCACCAGCGCTGCCGGTCTTTATCAAACCGGAGTGACACTGGTCGCGGTGCACTCTTACAGGAGTTAGTTATGAAATTCGTCGCTTTTGAGCGCGCAAAGCAGGGCACGGGTGCGAGCCGCCGTCTCCGCATTACCGGCCGCACCCCCGGCATCGTTTACGGTGGCGACACCCCAGCGGACCAGATCGAAGTCGATCACAACGCGCTGTGGCACGCCCTGAAGAAAGAAACCTTCCACTCCACCATTCTGGACATGGAACTGGCTGGCAAAGAAAGCAAGGTTTTGCTGCGCAACGTGCAAATGCACCCGTTCCGCCAGCTGATTCTGCACATCGACTTCCAACGCGTAGAAGCCGGTACCAAGCTCACCATGAAGGTGCCTGTGCACTACAGCGGCCAAGAAACGTCGCCTGCGGTCAAGACCGAAAACTGCATGGTCACCCCCGTGATGACCGACTTGCTGATTTCCTGCCTGCCTGCCGATCTGCCTGAATTCATCGCCATCGACCTGAGCGGCCTGAAAAAGGGTGGCTCACTGCACGTGACCGACGTGGTTCTGCCTGCTGGCGTGACCGCCGTGACCAAGGGCCGTGAAAACCCGGTTCTGGTGTCTGTGATCGCTTTGGCTGAAGAAGTCGCTGTTGATCCAGCCGCTGCTGCGCCCGCCAAGGGCAAGGCCGGTGCGAAACCAGCCGCCAAGCCTGCTGCCAAGAAGTAATCGCTTCTTAGCCCCGTAAAACGGCCCACCTCGGTGGGCCGTTTTCGTTTCAGCAAGATAATTCCCGCATGATCAAATTGTTTGTTGGCCTGGGCAACCCTGGCCCGGAATACGAAGCCACACGCCACAACGCCGGGTTTTGGTGGATAGACGCACTGGCACACGAGCTCAAAACCAGCCTGCAGCCGGACAAAAGCTACTACGGCATGGTGGCGCGCACGGTGGTGGACGGCGAGCCGCGCTGGCTGCTCAAACCACAAACCTTTATGAACGCGTCGGGCAAATCGGTGGCGGCGCTGGCCCGCTTCTTCAAAATCCAGCCCGCCGAGATTCTGGTGGTGCATGACGAGCTGGACATCGTCCCCGGCCAGGCCAAGCTCAAGCTGGGTGGCAGCCACGCCGGCCACAACGGCCTGCGTGACATCCACGGCCTGCTGGGCAGCCCGGACTACTGGCGGCTGCGCATCGGCGTGGGCCACCCGGGTGCGCGCGACGAGGTGGTCCACTGGGTGCTGAAAAAACCGTCCGCCGAGCACCGCCACGCCATCGACGACAGCATGCACCGCGCCCTCAAGGCCCTGCCGGCATTGCTGGCGGGAGACATGAACAAGGCCACCCTGGACATCCACACCACCAAACCCCCCCGGCCCAAACCGGCGCGGCCCGCCGAACCGGTTTAGGGCTTGGCCGCCTCGGCCTGCAGGCGGCGGTATTTGGCCCACAGGGTCTCCTGGTCTTCCACAAAGTCCGGGTGCACGGGAATGCAGGCCACGGGGCAAATCTGCACGCACTGGGGCTCGTCGAAATGCCCCACGCACTCGGTGCACTTGTGCGGGTCGATTTCATAAATCTGCACCCCCAGGTAGATCGCGTCGTTCGGGCACTCGGGCTCACACACGTCGCAATTGATGCACTCGTCGGTGATGGTCAGTGCCATGGGCCAGCCCCCCTCAGACGGTGGCCAGGGCGGCGCGCATGCCGTCGATGACCGACTTGTAGCTCGGCTGGCCAAAAATGGCGCTGCCGGCCACAAAGGTATCGGCACCGGCAGAGGCCACGCGGGCGATGTTGTCGGTCTTGATCCCGCCGTCCACTTCCAGGCGGATGTCCTTGCCCGAGGCGTCAATGCGCTTGCGGGCCGCCTCCACCTTGCGCAGCGCCGAGTCAATGAAGCTCTGGCCGCCAAAACCGGGGTTGACGCTCATGATCAGAATCAGGTCGATATCGTCGATCACCCAGTCCAGCAC
>CANFZJ010000421.1 GCA_947451445.1 Comamonadaceae bacterium | reverse complement strand
TTAGAGAGACTGCATGGAACTCACGCCACGTGTTCAACCGGCATTTGCGGTTGCACGCGCACATTTACAAAAGCATTGAGTGAAACGAAATGGAACTAACTCCGCGTGAAAAAGACAAGCTACTGATCTTTACCGCCGCCCTGCTGGCCGAGCGCCGCAAGGCCCGAGGCCTGAAGCTGAACTACCCCGAAGCCATTGCCTTCATCAGCGCCGCCGTCATGGAGGGTGCGCGCGACGGCAAAAGCGTGGCCCAGATGATGAGCGAAGGCCGCAACGTGCTGACCCGCGCGGATGTGATGGACGGCATCGCCGAGATGATCCCCGACATCCAGGTGGAGGCGACCTTTCCCGACGGCACCAAGCTGGTAACCGTCCACCAACCCATCGTTTAACCGAAGAGACCGACACCATGCGCACGCCATCCCCCCGCACTATATTTTTAATAGCTACTACCGCAGTATCCACCTGCGCTAGCGCCCATATTGGCAATGATTCCGGGGTGCACCACAGCTTTCTGGACGGCCTGCAGCACCCGCTGACCGGGCTGGACCACCTGGCCGCCATGGTGGCCGTGGGCCTGTGGAGTGCCATGGCGGCACGCCGCGTCTGGCTGGCCCCCATCGCCTTTGCGGGCATGCTGCTGGTCGGCGCGCTGCTGGGCCTGGCGGGTATCGCGTTGCCTGCGGTGGAGCCGATGATCGCCGCGTCGCTGCTGGTGCTGGGCCTGCTGGTCGCTACCCAGGCCCAATTGCCCGCCGTGCTGGGCGCGGCCATCGTCGGCGGGTTTGCCGTGTTCCACGGGGTGGCGCATGGCACCGAGTTGGCCGGTAGCGGCTGGAGCCCGCTGGTCGGCATGGTGGTGGCCACGGTCGGCCTGCACCTGGCAGGCGTGGGCATCGGCCTGGCCCTGCGCAGCCACAGCGTGTGGTGGCCGCGTGCCGTGGGCGGGCTGGTCACGCTGCTGGGCGGCGCATTCCTGCTGCAAATCATCTAAAGGCACGGCCATGACCCCCGGCGAACTCCTCATCGACGACGGCGACCACGCCCTGAACACCGGCCGCCGCGCCGTCACCCTGGTGGTCAACAACACGGCGGATCGGCCAATCCAGGTCGGCAGCCACTACCACTTTTCTGAGACCAATGGTGCGCTGGGCTTTGACCGGGCCGCCGCGCAAGGGATGCGGCTGAACATTGCGTCCGGCAGCGCGGTGCGCTTCGAGCCGGGCCAGCAGCGCACGGTGGAGCTGGTGGATTTCGCGGGCGACCGCACGGTGTACGGCTTTCGCGGCCTCGTTAACGGACCAATTGACACAAGCGTCAAGGGAAAACTCTAAATGGCAACGATTGGCAAACGCGCTTACGCGGAAATATTCGGCCCCACCACCGGCGACCGGGTGCGCCTGGCCGACACCGACCTGCTGATCGAGGTCGAAAAAGACTACACCCTGGCGGCAGGGGCCTACGGCGAAGAGGTCAAATTTGGCGGCGGCAAAACCATCCGCGACGGCATGGCGCAAAGCCAGCGCATGAACAGCGAGGGCGCGGTGGACTGCGTGATGACCAACGCGCTGATCGTGGACCACTGGGGCATCGTCAAGGCCGACATCGGCCTCAAAGGTGGCCGCATCGTCGCCATTGGCAAAGCGGGCAACCCCGACGTGCAACCGGGCGTGGACATCATCATCGGCCCCGGCACCGAAGTCATCAGCTGCGAGGGCAACATCGTCACCGCCGGCGGCATCGACAGCCACATCCACTTCATCTGCCCGCAGCAGATCGAAGAAGCACTGGCCTCGGGCGTCACCACCATGATGGGCGGTGGCACCGGCCCGGCCACCGGCACCTTTGCCACCACCTGCACGCCCGGCCCGTGGAACATCGAACGCATGCTGCAAGCGGCGGACGCCTTCCCCATGAACCTGGGCTTTTTGGGCAAGGGCAACGCCAGCCTGCCCGCCGCGCTGCACGAGCAAATCGACGCCGGGGTCATTGGCCTCAAATTGCACGAAGACTGGGGCACCACCCCCGCCGCCATCAGCAACTGCCTGGACGTAGCCGAGCTGCAAGATGTGCAGGTGGCTATCCATTCCGACACGCTGAACGAGAGCGGCTTTGTCGAAAACACCATTGCCGCCACCAAGGGCCGCAGCCTGTGCGCCTTCCACACCGAAGGCGCAGGCGGCGGCCACGCGCCCGACATCTTGCGGGTGGTGGGCGAGGCCAACTTCTTGCCCAGCAGCACCAACCCCACCATGCCGTACACGGTGAACACGCTGGACGAGCACGTGGACATGCTGATGGTCTGCCACCACCTGGACGCCGCCATCCCCGAAGACCTGGCCTTTGCCGAAAGCCGCATCCGCAAGGAAACCATTGCGGCCGAAGACGTGCTGCACGACCTGGGTGCCATCAGCATGATGAGCAGCGACAGCCAGGCCATGGGCCGCGTCGGCGAGGTCATCCTGCGCACCTGGCAAACCGCGCACAAGATGAAGCAGCAGCGCGGCTCCTTGCCAGAGGATTCATCCCGCAACGACAACTTCCGCGCCAAGCGCTACGTGGCCAAGTACACCATCAACCCGGCCATCGCCCACGGCATCAGCCACGAAGTGGGCAGTATCGAGGTGGGCAAATGGGCCGACCTGGTGGTGTGGAAGCCAGCCTTCTTCGGCGTGAAGCCCGCGCTGATCCTGAAAGGCGGCTTCATCGCCATGGCCGCCATGGGCGACCCCAACGCCAGCATCCCCACGCCCCAGCCGGTGCACTACCGGCCGATGTTCGGTGCCTATGGCAGCGCGCTGGTCCGTGGCTCACTCACCTTTGTGTCGCAGGCAGGTTTGAATGCGGGCATCAAAGACCGTTTCGGCCTGGCCAAAACCCTGAGCGCCGTCAAAAACATCCGGGGCGTGCGCAAGCAGCACATGGTGCACAACCGCTATTTGCCGAAGATGGAGATTGATGCGCAAACTTACAGCGTGCGGGCCGATGGGGTGCTGCTGACCTGCGAAGCGGCGGTAAGCTTGCCGATGGCGCAGCGGTATTTTCTCTTCTAAGCGGCTATTCAGCGAGGCTGCATGTGGCTACGAATCCAATCCGCGAAAG
>CANFZJ010000420.1 GCA_947451445.1 Comamonadaceae bacterium | reverse complement strand
GGTGCTTGTGGGTGAACACGGGGTAGTGCGGCAAGCCCAGCTCCTGGGCGCGCTTGATCTCCGAGTCCCAGTACGCGCCTTTGACCAGGCGGCACATCAGGCGCAGCTTGTATTTGCGGCCAATGTGAGCGATGTGCTGGATGAGTTCCAGCGCCCGGGTTTGGTAGGCCTGCATGGCCAAACCAAAGCCGCGCCACTGGGGCTGGTGCTGGGCTATCAGCGCGGCCAGGGCCTCGAACACGTCCAGCGACAGCTCCAGGCGGTCTACCTCTTCGGCGTCGATGGTCAGGTTGATGTTGGCGCGGGCGGCTTGTTCGCACAGGCCCCAAACGCGCGGCACCAACTCGGCCAGCACGCGCTCGCGCTGGGTCCATTCGTAGCGCGGGTGCAGGGCGCTGAGTTTGATAGATATACCGTCATTTTGCTCTGGTGCGCAGGTAGTACTTGCGCGAGTAGCTATTGATTCAATAGCACTTTTGTAGCTTTGCAGGTAGTGCAGCGCGTCGGCGTCGGTGCGGGCGCCCTCGCCCAGCATGTCGTAGCTATAGGTCAGCTGGGCTTGCTTTTTGCGGGCTGCTTCGGCTTCGTCCATCGCATCGCCTATGGTCTGGCCCAGTACGAACTGGCGGCCCAGCAGCTGCACGGCGCGCACGGTGGCCGCCACCACGGTCTTGGCGCCCAGCTTGGTCAACAGGCCTTGCGGGGCCTCGGCTTCGGGCAAGAATTTTTTCGACAGGGCGATGGCGCTGCTGGACAGCTTGGCCATGGTGGAGCGGCCCAGCACGGTTTCGGCACCGGTTGCATCCATGCCGTCAAAGTCGGCGCGGCCCAGTTGGTCGGCGGTCAGGGCGATGGCGGTTTCGGTGTCGGGCACGCGCAGCAGGGCTTCGGCCAGGCGCATCAGGGCCAGGCCTTCGGCGCTGGAGATGGGGTATTCGCGCAGCAGGCTTTCCATGGCCCAGAACGGCGGTGGGTTGTCGCGCACGGCCTGTACCCAGGGGCGGGCCGGGGCCGAGGCTATGGCCCAGTCCAGCGCGCCCGAAAGGGCGGCAAGACGGTGGGCAACGACTTCGGCCTCGGGCCGGTAGGGGGTGGGCAAACGCATGGTGAAACTCCGCAGGGGGTTAATGTGAAATAACTTGCATGCTTCGGGTCGGCTCTGCCGTCGAAGCCATGCAAGTTGCTAGCAATAACGTTATGTTCTCGCCAATCCACCAGCGTTTCTCACCAAATTTTTGGTCTTTATTGGTGATTTATCCCGACACGGAGGGGAAAGCAGTGTGCAGGCCTGAAATCAGCATCTGCACTGCCATGGCGGCCAGCAGCAGGCCCATCAACCGCTCCAGCGCCACCAGGCCAGACTTGCCCAGCCGCCGCGACAGCGCGCTGGCCGACAGCAGCACCAGCCACACCACCACCATGGTCAGGGCGATAGCCCCGGCCCAGGTCCAGGCGCGGTCGGGCTGGCGCGAGGCCAGCAGCAACACGGTGGCCAGGGACGACGGCCCGGCAATCATCGGGATGGCCAGCGGCACCAGCATGGGCTCCACCTCTTCCTCGGGGCCGGAAAAGCTGACGCCCATGCCCGGGAAGGCCATGCCCATCGCAATCAGAAACAGAATGACGCCGCCCGCGATCTCCAGCGAGGCGTCGGTCAGGTGCATCACGTGCAGCAGCCAGTCGCCGCCCCACATGAAGGCCAGCAAGACCACCAGCGCAAAAGCGCATTCACGGGTCACCACCAAAAAGCGCCGCTCTTTGGGGGTGTTGCGCAGCAGGCTCAGGACGATAGGCACGTTGCCCAGCGGGTCGAGCACGATGAGCAAGACCATGAACGCCGACAAAAAGTCATGCTGCATGGCGCTCCACCCGCATCAGCGTGCTTTTGCCGAACAGGCTTTCCACCAGGTCCACGGCCAGCTCGGCGGTTTGGTTGCGCACGTCCAGCGCGGGGTTGAGCTCCACAATGTCCAGCGAGGCCAGCAGGCCGGTGTCGGCAATCATTTCCATGCACAGCTGGGCTTCACGGTAGCTGGGGCCGCCGCGCACGGTGGTGCCCACGCCGGGGGCGATGGCGGGGTCGAGAAAATCGACGTCCAGGCTGACGTGCAGATGGGTGTCGGCGTCCAGCCCCGCCAGCGCGCGCTCCATGGTGTGGCGCATGCCCATCTCGTCGATGAAGCGCATGTCGAAGACTTCTATACCGATGTCATGCACAAAGCGCTTTTCGCCCTCGTCCACACTGCGGATGCCGATCTGCACGATGCTGTGCGGGTCCATGGCGGGCACCTGGCCACCGATTTCAACCAGCGCCTGCGGGCCGTGGCCGCACAGGCAGGCCACGGGCATGCCGTGGATGTTGCCGCTGGGCGTGAGGGTGGCGGTGTTGAAGTCGGCATGGGCGTCCAGCCACAGCACGCGCAATTTTTTGCCGGTGGCGCGGCAGTGGCGGGCCACGGCGCTGATGGAGCCTATGCCCAGGCAGTGGTCGCCGCCCAGCATGATGGGCAGGCGGCCCGCTTGCAGCTCGGCAAACATGGCGTCGTGCAGCAGCTGGTTCCAGCGCACCACCTCGGGCAGGTGGCGAAAGCCGTCCACGGCGGGCTGCCAAGGGTTGGCGGGACCCATCAGGTTGCCCACGTCGCGCACGGCGATGCCGAACTTGGCGATGGCATCGGCCAGACCGGCCACGCGCAGGGCTTCGGGGCCCATGCGGGCACCGCGCACACCGGCGCCTACGTCGGTGGGCACACCAATCAGGCTGACGCCCAGTACAGGGATGCTCATGCTGCCACCGCCTTCAGTGCAGGCTGCACCAGGCTGTACAGGTCTTTCGGGTCGGCCAGCTCGGGGATCAGCGCCAGGCGGGTGCCCAGGCCGAGTTCCAGCGCGGTGTCGCGCATGAAGCGCAGGGCCGAATAGTCTTCCATGGCAAAGCCGACCGAGTCGAACACGGTGATTTGCGCGGCACTGCTGCGGCCCAACGCCTGGCCACTGAGCACGCGCCAGAGTTCGGTCACGGCAAAGTCGGCGGGCAGCTGCTGCAGGTCGCCTTCGATGCGGGTTTGCGGCTCGTATTCAACGAACACGCTGGCGGCGCGCAGCACGTCGG
>CANFZJ010000419.1 GCA_947451445.1 Comamonadaceae bacterium | reverse complement strand
TTCCTGCATTGTCATTTTCAACAAATGACGTGCATCGACGCCAAATGATTTTGCGAGTTTTGCGACTTTTGGAATTGGCAACTTTGTTGATCCAGTTTTCAACATCGTCATGATGTTGGGCTTTCCGAACCCTGCCTCTTCCGCAATTTGCTTTTGTTGTTTGCCGCAAATTTGAATTTGCAGATTGATGAATTCAGCAACGGTTTTAGGTTTGGTGAGTTGCTTTGGGGTGATTCCCATTGTGGGATTCCTATTCAAAAAATGGGTTAAACAAAGTGCCGGATTGAAAGTTAACCTCGCTGCACAGCACCAAGTATAGATGTTAAATAAGTAATTACTGATTTATTTATAAATTAAAACTTAACCACCTATTTAGGGCGGCAAGGGGCTACTTTGTGCCGCTTGCTCCGCTAGGTTTAGGCCGGGGCTGTGAAAAATGAATTGCTATATTTTATGTAGCTTATTGTGCATGTTAAATAAGCGCTAGAAGCCAATTTGATGCCTAAAATTAGCCCAGGCTGCGCAGCAAAGCCCGGTTGATGTCTTCCAGACCCATGCCGTGTTCGTGGCACAGGGCGCGGATGCTGGCGCCGTCGTCGGTTTCTAGGGCGGTGGCGATACGCAACAGCGGAGCGTAGGGGCCTGTGTTACGCACGGTGGCGTTGTAGATGCGGCTGTTAAGCGGCACGCGGTGCAGGGCGCTGCCCAGCGGTTCACCCATCAGCAGGTCGATTTGCGAGAACAGGCCGCAGAGGTAGATTTCGCGGGCCAACTGGTGCTCGGCCCCGGCATCCATCAGCTGCTCTGTTAGCCGGGCGCGCTGCACCATGGCGGCCTTGACCGGGCGCAGGTTGGGGTCGCGCGATCCGTGCGGCAGTAACTCGACCAGCCATTGCCGGAGCTGGCTGGTGCCCAGCAGCATCAGGCCGTGGCGCAGTGATTCGACCTCGTTGCGTAAACCCACTGCGGCCGAGTTGGCGTAGGCCAGAAACCGAAAGGTCAGGATCGGCTCCTCGCCCAGCAGGGTTTCGATTTTTTCGACCGGCAGGTCGGCGTCGATGGCCTGCACCAGTTGCGCCATGGCTTGGTGGTCGGGGGCGGTAGCCTGGCGGTGCAGGGCATACAGAATGTCTTCATCGGGCCAGCCCAGCAGGGCAGCGGCGTGCTGCTGGTCTAGGCAGTGCTCCATCAATAGGCGGCTGGCAATACCCTCGTACAGCCAACCGGCCCGCACCGGGCTGGCGCTGGCCGCCAAACTAGCGCGGCTACGGGCGGCGGCCTGCAAGGCGGCCAGTGCCGCCTGGGGGCTGAGGCGCAGCAGGCGTGTAAAAAAGCAGTGGGCCAGATCGGGGCTGGGGGGCTGGTCAGATTCGGCCCGCCACACCAGCCGCAGGCCGCGCTGGTGGGCGCGTTGCACCCGTTGCGGCATGGCGTGGCTGCCCATCCATTCGCTGCGAACTTCGATCCAATAGGCGGGGGCGGTGTTGTGCGGGGCGTGGTCTAGCAGGTCGCGCAGCAGAGCAGGGGATTTGACCGACAACAGCAGTGGCGGTGCACTGACGGACAGCGGTGCGTGCAGCGCATCCAGCAGGTGTTCGGCATCCACGGCGGTATCGGCCCGGCCCTCGACGAACAGTTGCACCGCCGCCATCTTGCGCTGCGCATTCCACAGCGGGCGGTAGCCCAGGGTGATGCTGCCGAGGACGGATGTGGCCATAGGGCGGGTGCAGAAGGGGCCTTAGCCGATGAAGTTAAACAGCGATAGTTTTTGGATCGATGCGTAGGACTTCAGCGCGGCCTGGTAGGCGGTTTGCTGGTTGCTCTGGTCGGCGGCGGCCGCAATCATGTCGATGTCTTCGGCATTCGATTTGTCGGTCTTGGCCTGGATGGTGTTGGTGGTTTGGGTTTCGGTGATGCGGTCGGCGCGGGTCAGCAGGTCGCCGGCTTTGCCTCGGCTGGCGCCGATTTTCTCCATGCTGGTGTCGATCTGGGCCAACGAAATCGCCTGCTCCTGGTTGAAGTTGGCATCAAAGCTGTTGGCCCCCACGGTGGTAGAGCCCACGGCGTACATGCTGGTGATGGCCCGGTCCAGCACATCAAAAATGCTGGGCTTTTTGGCTGCATCGGCGGCATTGGGGTTGGTGAGGGCGTTGGTGTCCAGTACGTCCAGCGTGTTGAGGGTGTCGCCATTGCCAGGCACGCCGCGCACCACCATCGAGATACCGCCCATCACGATGGACTGGCCTGCTGTGTAGGTTTGTGCTGCCGAGGTGGTGTTGCTGGTGTTGTTGGTCACCGTATAGGTGGTGGCACCGGTAGCGGGGGCTACGGGTGCAGTGAAGGTCACGGTGAACTTTGTGCCCTGGCTGGCCATAAGGGAGGCATCTTTGACCACCCCAATATCGGTAAATGCCTTACCGGTGTTGGTCGCACCCAAGCTGACCTTGAAGACGCCGTTGCCCTGGGGTACGTCCATCCAGGCGGCGTTACCGTCTAGGGTGAAGGGGATGGCTACCGTGCTGGCAGCGGTTTGGCCCGGCAGGCCGTTGAACTTGTAGTCTGGGTCGGGGGCGGTGCCGTCGGCGCTGGTTTCAAACGGGGCAGCCGTGCTGCCTAGGCCGTTGAACAGGGGCATGCCGTTGCTGTCTTTTTTATTCGCCAGGGTCAGCAGCTCGTCACGGATGCTGACCAATTGCTTGGCGATGGTGTCGCGCTCCACTGGGCTATTGGCACCATCGCCCGCCTGTACCACCAGGGTGCGGAACTGGGTGAGCAGGTCGGTGGCGTTGCCCAGTGTGGCTTCTGCTTGGGTGATGGCGCTGACCTGGGTGTCTAGTGCGCGCTGCTCGGTTTTGATGCGGTCGATGCGGGTGTTGGCGCGTTCAGCCTGGCCAGCACCTGTAGGGTCGTCGCTGGCACGCAATATTTTTTTGCCCGAGGTCATGTTTTCTTGCAGTGCCGACATGGTGGCATAGCGCGTGGTCAGATTGCGCAGCGCGTTGTCGTAGCCATTGGCGCTGGACAGACGGGTAAAACTGTTGCTCATTTATTTCTCCTAACGGCCCACGCTGGCCATCAGACTGTCAAAAATGGTTTGGGCGATCTGGACCATCTTG
>CANFZJ010000418.1 GCA_947451445.1 Comamonadaceae bacterium | reverse complement strand
TCAACACGGTGCGGCTCGCCCCGGTACTCGCGCAAGCCGTACAGCATGGGCGCCAACGGGCAACCAGCGGCCGAGGCCAGGGCCAGCGCGGCCAAGGCATTGGTGGCGTTGTGGCGGCCCCGGATGCGCAACGCGTCGGCGGGCATCAGGCGCTGGATGTAGATGTCGTCGGCCGCCTCGCTGCGTTTGCGCTTGGTTTCATCGGCCTCCAGGGCACGCACCAGCCAGGCCATACCGTTGACCACTTCGATGCCGAAGTCGCCGGGGCGCTGGGGCATGTCGCCGCCAAACGTGGTGTGGCGGCGCAGCTGGGGCTTTTGCAGCTTGACCTTGATGGGGGCTGGACGCCGTGCCCCCACGCTCTGCGCTAACGCGTCATCGCTGCCCCCCAAGGGGGCCTTCGCAGCTTGGGACGGCCCGGCGCTGCTCAACATGGCCATCACGCCGGGGTCTTCGCGGTTCAACAGCATCAGGGCGTGCTGGCCGAAGATGCGGGCCTTGGCGGCAGCATAGGCTTGCATGCTGCCATGCCAGTCCAGGTGGTCTTGCGTCAGGTTCAGCACGGTCGCGGCAGTAGGCTCAAAGCCGCGCACGCCGTCTAGCTGGAAGCTGGACAGCTCCAGCACCCAGACTTGCGGCAGGGTGTCGGCGTCGATATGCGTCGCCAGCGTATCGAGCAGCGAAGGGCCGATGTTGCCAGCCACCGCCACCGTTTTGCCCGCCCGGGCGACCAGCTGGCCGGTGAGCGAGGTGACGGTGGTTTTGCCATTGGTGCCGGTGATGGCCAGCACGGCAGGGCGGTAGCCCGCATCCGCAGGCGCGGCCTGCAGCACCAGCGGAGCTTCGCTATCGTCATCCACCTCGGCCAGCGCCATCTCTTCGGGTTCCGGCTCTTCGACTACGGGCGCGCTGCCCTGGCGCATATCGGCCAAGGCCTGGGCAAATAGGTCCAGCTCGCCCCCCACGGGCAGACTGGCGCGGGTAGCCTCGTCCAACACCGGGGCCAGCGTCTCAGGGGACAGGCCGGGCGAGCGGTACACCGCCTGCATGCCCTGGACCAGGGCCGCACTGAACGGGCCACCGATGAAGGTGACGGCGGGTATATCGGACTGCAAAGTCGCCAGTTGCGGAGGGGCTTCGCGCGTGTCAGCTACCGTCACCTGCGCGCCGTGGCGGGCGCACCAACGCGCCATGGCCAGGCCGGACGTGCCGAGGCCCAGGACCAGAACGGGAAGGTTTTGCAGGTGCTTCATCTAGCGTAACTTCAGAGTGGACAGGCCCACCAGGCACAGCAACATGGTGATGATCCAGAAGCGGACCACGACCTGGGTTTCCTTCCAGCCGCTTTTCTCGAAGTGGTGGTGCAGCGGGGCCATCTTCAAAATACGGCGGCCCGTGCCGTAGCGCTTCTTGGTGAACTTGAAGTAGCTGACCTGCAACATCACCGACAAGGCTTCGACCACGAAGATGCCGCCCATGATGGACAGCACGACTTCTTGCCGCACGATGACGGCCACCGTGCCCAAAGCACCGCCCAGTGCCAGAGCCCCCACGTCGCCCATGAACACCTGGGCCGGGTGGGTGTTGAACCACAAAAACGCCAGCCCCGCCCCAGCCATGGCCGTGCAGAACACCAGCAGCTCACCGGCGCCCGGAATGTGCGGCAGAAACAGGTATTTGGAATACACCGAACTCCCCGTTACATAGGCAAATACGCCCAGCGCCGAGCCCACCAGCACTACCGGCATGATGGCCAGGCCGTCCAAGCCGTCAGTCAGGTTCACCGCGTTGCTGGAGCCCACAATCACCAGATAGGTCAACACCACAAAGCCCAGTACCCCCAGCGGGTAGCTGACTTCCTTGAAAAACGGCAGCAGCAACCCGGCCTTGGGCGGCAGGTTCAGGTCAAAGCCGGACTGGACCCAGCTGAAAAACAGCTCCAGCACCCGCATATTGGAGTTTTCAGAAATACTGAACACCAGGTACAGCGCAGCCACCAGGCCAATGAGCGACTGCCACATGTATTTCTCGCGTGAACGCATGCCCTCGGGGTCTTTGTTGACCACCTTGCGCCAGTCATCCACCCAGCCAATCGCCCCAAAACCCAGCGTGACCAGCAGCACGATCCAGACGAAACGGTTGTGCAGGTCTACCCACAGCAGGGTCGAAATGGCGATGCTCAACAAAATCAGCACACCGCCCATGGTGGGCGTACCCTGCTTGGCCAGATGGCTTTCCATGCCGTAGCCACGGATGGGCTGGCCGATCTTGAGTGCGGTCAACCGGCGAATCACGGCCGGGCCCGCAGCCACGCCAATCAGCAAAGCGGTCATGGCCGCCATCACCGCACGGAAAGTGAGGTACTGGAAAACGCGAAAAAACCCGAATTCGGGCGACAGGGTTTGCAACCACTGGGCAAGACTAGGCAGCACGGTGCGCCTCCTCTGAAGAATGTTGTTGTTTTTGTTGAATAAAAGCGACGACCCGCTCCATGCGCATGAAACGCGAGCCTTTGACCAGCACGCTGCTCACCTGGGGCAAAGTGATCTGCACCGCCTGCAGCAGTGCGTCGATATTTTCAAAATGCTGGGCCCCAAACGGCACCAGGTGGGCAGCCAAAGTGCCCAGCGCAAAGACGTGTTCAATACCACTGGCCTGCGCCTGCGCACCCGCCTCGGCATGGAAGGCCGGGCCCTGGTCGCCCACCTCCCCCATATCGCCCAGTACCAATAAGCGTGGACCAGGCAAGGCGGCCAGCACAGCGATGGCGGCTTGCACCGAGTCGGGATTGGCGTTGTAGCTATCGTCCACCACGGTCAGGCTGCGCTCGCCCAGGCGGATAGACAGCGCCTTGGAGCGGCCCTTGACCGGTTCAAACGCGGCCAAGCCCTGCGCCACGGCCGCCAGCGGCACGCCTGCAGCCAAGGCACACGCGGCAGCCGCCAGCGAATTCTTGACGTTGTGCAGGCCCGCAATCTGCAAGGCGTAGTGCAGCGGCCCGGCTGGTGTGTGGGCACTGACTTGCCAGGCACCATCGGCCCAGGCAGGGACATCGGCATGCACATCGCCAGCGGAAATGGCAAATTGCACGCTGGACCGCTGGCCCACCATGGTGTGCCACAAGCC
>CANFZJ010000417.1 GCA_947451445.1 Comamonadaceae bacterium | reverse complement strand
GGCGTACAAGAGTTCAGCACCAACTGGCGCACGCCGTATGCGCTGTACCTGCTGCCCGCGCTGCTGGTGCTGGTGCTGTTCTGGCCGCGCCACCATTTCCAGAATTTGACGCAGCCCCACCATGAGGACACGCCACGCGTCAGCATGGGTTACCTGCAGTTGCTGCGCAATCCGGTGGTGTTTTGGGTGGTGCTGGGTGGGGTGATGAGCGGATTTCTGGAATGGGGGCAGAACTTTTGGTACGTCAGCTACGGCATCGCGGCCCAGCACCTCAGCGCCAACGCGGCCCGGGTGGGCATGCAGTTTTTTATTGCGGGCATGGTGGCGGCCCGGCTGTGGCAGGCTTTTTGGCACAGCCGTTGGCCGCTGCGCACCAAGCTGTGGCGCATGAATCTGCTGGCGTTGGCCGGGCTGCTGTTGAACGTAGGCTTGGCGGGCCAGGGCGGCTGGGTACTGCCCGCCGTGGGCAACTTGCTGTTTGGCCTGGGCGTGGGGGTGGTGTTTCCGATCTTGTTGTCGATCATGATCGACAACGTGCCGGGGCAAACCTCGCGCTTATCGGCCTTGCTGATGATCGGCTACAGCCTGGGTTCGCAGTTGGCGGGCGTGCTGGTGGGCAGTTTGTCCGACCTGGTGGGCGTGCGCTGGGCCTACGGCTGCCTGCTGCTGGTGGTGCTGGCGTTTACCGCCGTGGTCTGGCGCATCATCGGTTTTGCGGTGCCAGCACCGCTGCCAGCACCCAGCCGGGCATAGTGATAAAAAAGGCCACTAGCGCAGGTAGGGTGAGCGTGAGTAGCTATCAATAATATAGTGAATGCTTAGACCGGGCAGAGGGCGTTGGCATCCGCCGCCAGGGCTTTGACGGCTGCCGCCATGCTCTGCGCGGCACGGGCGGTCAGGCGCTGCGCACCCTGGGCCAGGGCGTCCATGCCGGGGCCGACGGGCTCGGACTGGCTCCACTGGCAGGCCAGGTTGCGGGTGTCGTCGCTGCGGCGGATGGTCCAGCTGAAGGCGGCGCTGATGGCGCTGTCGGGTTGTGCGTCCCACTGGCGCAGCTGCACTTTGATGCGGTAGACCGGTTGGCCCGCCAGACGGCCACCGCCGGACACGTCCACCGCGCCCAGTTGCTGGGCGATGCCTGCGGCCAGCGCGTCGTGTAGTTCGGCGTCGAACGGGGCCGCCCAGCGGTGCAGTTCCAGTACGTCTATTTGCCCCCCAGATGTGCGTACCACCAGATGGGGCCGCACCAGGCGCTCGGGCATGGCCACTGGGGGGAGTTCGATCAACAGCGGCATGGCGGGGGCTGCGGTGCTGGCTTGAATAGGGTTGCCCAGGCTGTAGTAGCGCACGGGTGGGGTGCTGGCGCAGCCTGCCAACAGGGTGGCAGCGGCGGCAACGCAGGCGATGATGGCGTATTTCATTTCTTTTCCTCGGCTTTGCCGCGCAGCAGCGACTCGGGGTGGCGTTCTAAGGTGTCGGTCAGCACCTTGATGCTGGCGGCGGCACGGTTGACTTCGCGCAGGGTCTGGCGCAGGTCTTGTTGCAGCGGGGCGTCTTCGGCCAGGGCCTGGCCTGCGGTGCCCAGCGTACGGTCGGCGGTGGCCAGGGTTTTACGGGCGTCTTGCATGGCCGCAGTGATGCTGGGGGCGACGTCGTTGCCCAGGGTGGTGACCAGTTTTTCGGCGCTGGTCAGGGTGCTGTCCAGGCTGGCCAGGGTTTTGCGCAGGTCGGCGCTGAGTTGCTCGAACGGCACTTTGTTGATTTTGGCGACGATTTCGCCGACCTGGGTTTGCATTTCGTCCAGGCCGTTGGGCAGGGTGGGCAGGCGGGTGATGGGGTTGGCCTTGTCCACCGGCAGCGCGGCGACTTTGGGCGCTTTGGGGAAGAAGTCCAGCGCCACAAACAGCTGGCCGGTGAGCAGGTTACCGGTGCGCAGCTGGGCGCGCAGGCCGTTCGCGATCAGGTCTTGGATGCGCTGTTCGGGCAGTTCGGGGCGGCCGGCGCTTGCACGGCGCATGCGGTCAGGGTAGACCTCGATCAATACCGGCATGCGGAACTTGCGCTCGCCCCGGTCAAATTCGACGCCGATGGATTTGACCGCGCCGATGACCACACCGCGAAAGTCCACCGCCGCGCCGGGGCTCAGGCCGCGCAGCGACTGGTCAAAGGTCAGCAGCAGCGGCTGGGCGTCGCCGTCGGGGGCTTTCAGGGCCGTGGTTTCGTCGTCGCTGAGGGCGAAGGCGGCGTTTTCAGCCGCCACCGGGCCGGGTTCGTCGTCGGGCGAGCGCATGGCGATGCCGCCCAGCGCCACCGTCAGCAGGCCCTGGGTGCGCACCTTGAAGCCGCTGGCGCTGGCCTCCACGTCGATGCCGCTGGCGTGCCAGAAGCGGGTGTTGGCCCCGACAAATTTTTCATACGGGGTGTTCACCAACACCCGCAGGGTGACGCCCTTGCCGTCTTCGTCCAGCGCGTAGGCTGCCACCTGGCCGACCTTGATGCGGCGAAAGTACAGCGGGCTGCCGATGTCCAGCGAGCCGATGTTGCTGGCGTGCAGCTCAAACTGCCGGCCCGAGGTGTCGCGGGTGACGATGGGGGCGGCCTCCAGCCCGGTGAAGCTGCTGCGGGTGTCTTCGGCCACACCCGCGTCGGCGCGGATGTAGGCCCCCGACAGCAGCGTGCCCAGCCCACTGACGCCCGCTGCCTCCAGCCGGGGCCGGATGACCCAGAACCGGGTGTCGTCGGCGGTGAAGCTCTTGGCCTCTTTTTGCAGCTGCACGGTGACGATGACCTTGGAGCGGTCTTCGGCCAGCACGATGTTGGTTACCGCGCCAATGTCCACATCTTTGTACTTGACCTTGGTTTTGCCGGCCACCAGCCCCTCGGCGGTGCGAAAGCTGATGTCGATGGTGGGGCCGCGGCCCAGCATGGTTTTGACCACCAGCGTGACGCCCACCAGCCCGGCCACGATGGGGATGATCCAGATCAGTGACGGCAGCCAGTTGCGGCGCGGGGCCACGGTGGGCAGGGGCAGGTCGGGGGGCAGGTCAGACATGGGGTTGTTCATGCGGTAAAAGAGAAGGGTGGGGGACTGCCAGCGGCTTGCCGTCCCAGATCAAACGCGGGTCAAAGCT
>CANFZJ010000416.1 GCA_947451445.1 Comamonadaceae bacterium | reverse complement strand
CAGTCGGACACCGGCGCGTCAAACCCGGCCTGTTGCAGCAGCGCGGCCAGCTGCTGCACCCGTGCGCTCTGGCCGCCTGCCGGCTCGCCAATCACCAGCGTTTGGCCCTGGTGGTGGCGTACAAAGCCGGGCCCGTGCAGGGCGCAGCTGGCGTGCACCACGCAGCCGATGACGCGGGCGGCGGGAATGGCCGCCGCAATCGCCCCGCCGGGGTCTACCGCCTGCAGCGTGTGGCCCGCCAGCGCACCGCCAAAGCCCTGCAAAAACCACCACGGCACGCCGTTCATGGCCGTCAGTACCAGGGTGTGCGGGCCGATCAGCGGGGCGATGTGCCGCGCTACCTCGGCCAGCGCCGGGGCCTTGACGGCGATGACCACCAGGTCTTGCACGCCCAGCGTGGCCGGGTCGGCGTGGGCCTGCACCGGCACGGTGTGGGTCTGGCCGCCTTGTTCCAGCCGCAGGCCGTGGGTTTGCAGCGCCGTCAGGGTGGCCCCGCGGGCCACCACGCTGAGCTGGCAGCCGGTGCCCGCCAGCCGTGCGCCGATCCAGCCGCCAATCGCCCCCGCACCGTAAATGCACACGCGGGACAGGGTGGGGGTGGGGCTCATGCAGTCTCCTGGAGTTGGGGGTTGAATTGGCATTTGGCGCAGATGGAATGTGCGCTGGCCGCTATCTAAATAGTAGCGTCCGGCGGGCTGCCCGTGCGCAGCATATCTTGCACCAGCGCGGCGCGCAGCACTTCGCTGAAGCGGCGCAGCTTGGCCGGGTAGAACGGGGCGTAGGGGTAGACCAGGTACATCGGCAGCGGCTCGGCCGTCCATGCGGGGGCCAGGTGCAGCAGGCGGCCCTGGGCCACGTCGTCGGCCACCGCCCAGGCCGAGGCGATGGCCACGCCCAGGCCCAGCAGGGCGGCGCTGCGCAGGGCGAACAGGCTGTCGGTGCTCAGCCGCGGGCGGATCGCAAAGCGTTGTTGCTCGCCCTGCATATGGGTCAGCGCGACTTCATCGCGGTAGAAGGTGCGCAGCGCCAGCCAGGGCAAGTCCACCAGCCCGCTGGCGTGTGCGGGCAGGGGCTGGTTGCCCAGCACCGCCGGGGCGGCGACCACGATGCGCGGCACCTCGGCCACCTTGATGGCGACCAGCGACGGGTCCAGCACCGCGCCGACGTGCACCGCGCAGTCGATGCCGTCGGTGACGAAGTCCGGCGTGCGGTCGTGCAGCAGCCAGTCCACCGCCATGTGGGGGTAGCTGCGCAGGTAGGTGGCCAGCGGCCCCACCAGCTGCTGCTGGCCAAAGGCATGCGGCATGACCACCCGCAGCGTGCCGACCGGCACGTCGGTGGCCCCGCGCAGGTCGGCCTCGAAGGCGTTCCAGTTGCCAATCAGCTCCTTGGCCCGGGCAAAGCAGCGCGCACCGTCGTCGGTCAGCTGCATGGCGTGGGTGGAGCGCTGCAGCAGCTGGGTGCCCAGGGAGCGCTCCAGCGTTTGCAGGCGGCGGCTTACCGTGGGCTGGGTCGCGCCCATCTGCACGGCGGCGGCGGACAGGCTACCCGCCTCGACGATGCGCACAAAGGTCTGCATCAGCTCGATGCGGTCGGGGGTGGTGGCCATGCGTGCATCGTATAGCCATTGTGCTTAACGTGGCCGTTCCCAGGGTGGTCCGGTTGCAAGACACTCGTGGCATCTGATTTTTGAGGGTTTCCACCATGTCTTCTGTTGCGATGACGCATAACCAAACCAACGCAGGCCTGTCCACCCCGCTGGTCCTGCTGCTGGCCACGGGCGCCGGCCTGGCCGCTGCGGCGCTGTACTACAGCCAACCCATGCTGGGCGTATTGGCCGGCGAGTTCAACGCCAGCCCTGGCAGCATCGGCCTGGTGCCCATGCTGACCCAGCTGGGCTACGCGCTGGGCCTGCTGCTGCTGGCCCCGCTGGGCGACCGATTTGACCGCCGCCGCATCATTCTGGGCAAGGCGGCGGTGCTCAGCCTGGCGCTGCTGCTGGCGGCGGCCGCGCCCGATATCCAGGTGCTGCTGGTCGCCAGCCTGGTGGTGGGCGTGTCGGCCACGCTGGCACAGGACATCGTGCCCGCCGCCGCCACGCTGGCCCCCGCGTCCCGCCGGGGCAAGACCGTGGGCACGGTGATGACCGGGCTGCTGCTGGGCATTTTGCTGTCGCGCGTGGTGTCGGGCTTTGTGGCCGAGCATGCGGGCTGGCGCAGCATGTTTGTGCTGGCGGCCAGCAGCATCGCCCTGTTGGGCGTGGCGCTGTGGCGCGGCTTGCCCCGGTTTGCGCCGACCACCCAGCTGCCGTATGGCGCGCTGATGGCCACGCTGGGCGCGCTGCTGCAGCGCCATGGCGGGCTGCGCCGGGCCGCGTTGGCCCAGGGCCTGTTGAGCGTGGCGTTCAGCGCGTTCTGGTCCACCCTGGCGGTGTTGCTGCACGGCGCGCCGTTCCATCTGGGCAGTGCCGCCGCCGGGGCGTTTGGCCTGGCCGGAGCCGCCGGTGCGCTGGCGGCCCCGCTGGCCGGCCGGGCGGCCGACCGCCAGGGCCCCGAGGTGGTGACCCGGCTGGGCGCGGGCCTGGTGGTGCTGGCGTTTGGCGCCATGGCCGTGGGCGCGCTGGGGGGCAGCAGCCCGCTGTGGCTGATCGCGGTGGGGGCGGTGCTGTTCGACCTGGGCGTGCAGGCCAGCCTGATCGCCCACCAAACCATCGTCTACAGCCTGGAGCCCGCCGCCCGCAGCCGGCTCAACGCGGTGCTGATGGCCAGCATGTTCATCGGCATGGCCAGCGGTGCGGGGCTGGGTAGCCTGGCGTTGGCGCAGTGGGGCTGGCTGGGGGTGTGCGGGCTGGCGGCGCTGGCCGGGCTGGGGGCTTTGGCGGTGCGGCTCTGGCCAGCGGCTCCAAAATCGGCGTGAAAAAGGCCGTTGGCGCATATGCAATGTGCGCGGGCAGCTATGCTTTTGATAGTATCCACCAGGCTACCATTGGGTGATGTTGCACCCCACCACCACCCATTGGCCGCGCGTCATCGCCCTGTGGCTGTGCGGCGTGTGCGCGGCGATGCAGTTCGCCAAAATCTCGTTTTTGTTCGGCACCCTGCAGGCTTACTACGCCATCAGCGCCGCGCAGACCGGGCT
>CANFZJ010000415.1 GCA_947451445.1 Comamonadaceae bacterium | reverse complement strand
GGATTTGTGCGTGATTTTGCGCATATACCGGCGCAATGGCGTAACCCGTCGGGGGCGCTGCCACGTGACAGCCTGGCCGCGGTCGCCCACACCATGCAGTCGGCCGCCCAGTACCTGGGAGCTGAGGGTCTGGCCGCTGCTGCAGTCGCGTTGGAAGTGCTGGCCCGACAGGGCGACAGTGCCGCGCTGCAGCCTGCTGTGGAGGCGTTTTGCTTTCAGCTTGAAGCGGTGCTGCAAAGCTTGACCGGGTTGGTGGCGCCTGATCGACTGGATAAGGCCGTGCTGGATGTACCCGCACTGCAAAGCCAGTTGGCCATGGCGTCCTCCATGGTGGCGCAGGGCAACTACGCTGCGACCGGGCTGTTGGTTGGTATTGCGGCGGGTTTGTCACAAACCGAGTGGGCTGCACAGGCAGAAAAAGCACTGTTGCAGTTTGAAGACCTTGATTTAACCGGTGCCGGGGCGACTTTAGCTGCCTTGGCCCAGGCGCTGGCGGGGCATCCATGATGGCGCAAAGCAAGGTAATGGGCGAGCTGGCTCTGCCGACCGTCCTGATTGTCGATGACGACCGTGTCAGCCGTACCGTGCTGGCCGAGCTGCTGCAAGGTGAATGCCGCATCCTGATGGCCAAAGACGGCTTGTCGGCGTTGCAGCGCGTGCGCGACGACCCCAGCATCTGCCTGCTGCTGCTGGACATCTCCATGCCCGGCATGAGCGGCTATGAAGTGCTGCAAATGCTCTACGCCAACCCGCGTACCGCGCACATTGGGGTGGTCATCATCAGTGGCCAGGTGCAGGAGGCACACGAAGAAAAAGGCCTGCTGCTGGGGGCCATTGACTACATCTTCAAACCCATCCGCCCGGCTATCGTGCGGGTACGCATCCGCAACCATTTGCGCATGATCGCCCAGCGCAAAGAGCTGGAGCGGCTGGCCAGCCGCGACGGCCTGACCGGCATTGCCAACCGGCGCTCGTTTGACGAGTCGCTGGCGCTGGTCTGCCAGCTGGCAGCCCGCCGCCAGGAGGCGCTGGGCCTGGCCATGGTCGATGTGGACTACTTCAAGCAGTACAACGACCTGTACGGCCATCCGGCCGGGGACGACGCCCTGCGCCGCATCGCCCAGGTGGTGGCCGGATTTGCCCGGCGGCCTTACGACATTGCGGCCCGCTACGGCGGCGAAGAATTTGTGCTGTTGCTGCCGTCCGTGCCCGACCTGGAGATCCTGATGGAGCGCCTGCGCACCGATGTGCTGGCCCTGGCCTTGCCCCATGCGGGCTCGGATGTGGGCAAAGTGGTGTCCATCAGCATTGGCGCGGCCCAGGTCGAGGCGGGTAACCGCATCAAACCCGAGCGCCTGCTGGAAGAGGCCGACACCCTGTTGTACAAAGCCAAGCAGCGCGGTCGCAACTGCGTGGTCAGCGGTACGGTGTTAACCGACAGCGGGTATGGCCCACTTTCGTAGACTATTTACCGTCTTCAGGCAGGCCTGCGCCACCTCGGCACCTTTGTGGACAAAGTGGTCGCCAAAAAAGCCCTGGTGCTCGGCGTGTGCGTGGAAGTGGTGTGGCGTCAGCACCGCCGAGAACACCGGCACCCCGGTGTCCAGCTGCACCGTCATCAGGCCCTGGATGACCGCGTTGGCCACAAATTCATGCCGGTAAATGCCGCCGTCCACCACCAGCGCGCAGGCCACGATGGCGTCAAACTGGCCGGACTGTGCCAGTACTTTGGCGTGCAGCGGGATTTCAAACGCGCCGGGTAGTTCAATGATTTCAATGGCGTCTGAGGCGACGCCGTTGCGGGCCATCTCGGCCAAAAAGCCGTCGCGGGCCTGGTTGACGATGTCGGCATGCCAGGTGGCTTGGATGAAGGCGATGCGGGTAGATGTGCTGACGGTCATGGTGAAGAACGCTAAGTGTGGCTTCAAACCCAGGGCGCACGCACGCACGCGCAGCCGTACTGCAACGGCTGCGCGTGGCGCGTTCTCTTGCATCCGGACTATGACCGTCGGCTTCGGAATCACACCGAATCTGCTGACCCCGCCAGAGGCGGGCGCTCGCGGGCTTGTGCGCCAAGTGTGGTGTTGCACGCTATCTGGAATATAAAACCGCGTCTTTTCACCCATGCTGTCGTTACAAATCCGCGCCATAGCGGAGCTATGGCTGTGGTTTGCGCCTAAGCCTGGGCAAAAATCCATCGGTTTTATTGGTTCCATCAAGCGTGCAACACCACACTAGCTGCCATCACCGCCGGTGGGGAATTACACCCCGCCCTGAGAACGCTTTTCTGCGCAAAGCTGCGCAGAGGCCGCAAGTGTAATGGCAAGCCCGTGGCTTTAAATTTATAGAAAAAATGCCGTTTGTGCAGGTGGAGTGTGCGCAAGCAGCTATCAAAACTATAGTATTTCGATTTACAGCGCGTCCAGCCTTTGCAGCCAGTCGGCCTGGTACGCCTGCAGTCCGGGCAGCTCCAGGCGGGGCACGGCATGCAAAAAGTCCGTGGCGGGCGTGGCGTGTGGCCAGCGGCTGATCAGCCAAGCCCCCCGGGCCGTGCCTTCCATGCGGTCCTGGCTGGCCATGCAGCGGTGGCCGGGCAGCAAAGCTTGCAGCAGGCCCAAAAACAGCGGGTTCTGGGCCAGTGGGCCTTCTACGACGACGGTGCCCTGGGAGGTGGGCCGCAGTTGCAATACCAGCCAGGCCGTGAGCTGGGCGCAGTACAGCGCCGCCAGGGCCGAGCGTTCGGCAGGCCGCAGTTGCGCCAGCGCAATCGGCTGGCCTGCGCGCAGCACCTGGCCCGTGTGCTGCATGAACGGGCCGCCCTGTGGCGCAAAGCTGGGCAGGGCCAGGGTCTGGCTGTGCAGCAGCGCGGTTACGTCGTCCACGGTTGCCAGGTTGGCCGGCGCATCGCCCAGCAGCGCGGCAAATTCACGCCCGCCCATGAAGCGGGCGGTGGGCGTGGCCTGGCCCAGCACGTTGACGTTGCACAGCATGTTGCGTTCTGCACGCAGGCGGGTGGTGGGGGCGTTGGGGGCCATCAGCACGGTCCAGGTGCCGGAAGACACCACGGTCCGTTCGCCGCCATCGCCCAGGTAGCGGGCCAGGCAGGCGTTGCTGTCGTGCACGCCTACGTGGACCTTG
>CANFZJ010000414.1 GCA_947451445.1 Comamonadaceae bacterium | reverse complement strand
TGTTCGGGAAATTATGGCGGGAAAATGGTGAAATGACAAACAAATACCCCGTTCGGGAAATTATTGGGGATGGCAGGCACTTTATTCGTAAAAATATTGCGTACGGGACATTTGTTGCAAGTGTTTTTGTACCGCGTGGTTGCGTTAACTAGCTTTCGGCAAAACCCTAAAGTCCACGGGGGCACCGCACCGCCGCTAACCTGCCATCCGTTCTGAAATATCCCACCGCAAGGAAACCACCCCCATGACCGACAGCACCACCTACACGCCCCCCAAAGTCTGGACCTGGGACAAAGAAAACGGTGGGCAGTTTGCCAACATCAACCGCCCGATTTCTGGGGCCACGCATGACAAAGAGTTGCCTGTCGGTCAGCACCCTTTGCAGCTGTATTCCCTGGCTACGCCCAATGGCCAGAAGGTGACGATCCTGCTGGAAGAGCTGCTGGCGCTGGGGCACACGGGCGCGGAATACGACGCCTGGCTGATCCGCATCAACACCGGCGACCAGTTCGGCAGTGGCTTTGTCGAGGTCAACCCCAATTCCAAGATTCCTGCGCTGCTGGACCGCAGCGGGGCCGAGCCGGTGCGGGTGTTTGAGTCGGGCGCGATTCTGCAGCACCTGGCGGAGAAGTTTGGCGCGTTTTTGCCTGCCAGCGGCGCGGCGCGGGCCGAGTGCCTGTCGTGGTTGTTTTGGCAGATGGGCAGTGCGCCGTTTTTGGGCGGTGGTTTTGGGCACTTTTACGCCTACGCGCCCGCCAAGTTCGAGTACCCGATCAACCGCTACGCGATGGAGGTAAAGCGCCAGCTGGACGTGCTGGACCAGCGCCTGGCCGAGCATGCCTACCTGGCCGGTGCCGACTACACGATTGCCGACATGGCGGTGTGGCCCTGGTACGGCGGTCTGGTGCTGGGGCAACTGTATGGTGCGGCCGAATTTTTGAGCGTGCATGCATACACCCACGTCTTGCGCTGGGCCCAGCAAATTGCGCAACGCCCGGCGGTGCAGCGCGGCCGCATGGTCAACCGCGTATCGGGCGAGCCGTCCGAGCAGCTGCACGAGCGCCATGCGGCCAGCGATTTCGACACGCAGACGCAAGACAAGCTGGCGCGCTGATGGGCAAAAAATACCCATCCAGCGCATATAGAACGTGCGCTAGCAGCTATAAAAACCATAGTTAACCCTGGCCCGATGCCCCACGTACCACCGCCCTCCATGCCAGACCACCGGACCTCCTACTTTTGGAGTGGCGACACCCTGCGCAGCCGCAGCGTGGGTGGCGTGGTGCTGTCTGCCACGCTGGCTGTGCCTGCGCTAGCGCCCCGTCTGCTGGCCGATTGCGACCGGGAGATGGCGGGGCTGGAGCCTGGCGACGTGGAGGCGCTGTCTTTGGCGCGGGCACGGGTGCGCTGGCCGGACTACCAACTTAGCGTGCACGCGGTGGCCGATTGGCTGCGCACGCTGGGCTTGCCGGATCTGCTGGCCGTGAGCGATGTGGCGCTCATGGCCTGCCGTGGCGCGCGGGTCCACCACGATGGTGGGCAGTACGGCGGGGCGGCTTTTTGCAACCTTTTCTTGAGCGAAGACAAAGGGCTGGATGTGGTCTTTGCGGCGACCGGCCAGCGCATTCCTTTGCACCGGGGTACAGCGCTGGTGTTCGACACAGGCCAGCCACATGCGGTGATTGCGCGGGGTAGTTGCGGGTTTGATGTGGCCGACTTTGCGCCGGGGCGGGACTGCAGCCAGCTGTTTTTGACCTGGGAGCTGCCGGTGGAACATGCCGACCTGGGGCGGATGCTGGGGGTGGTGTTGGACACCGACCCGCTGGGCGCGGCCCAGCTGGATGCCGAGCAGGTGTGGTGCAACGGCGTGCGGGTTTGATGGCCCGTCGTACCCGCGCAGGCGGGTATCCCGTGGGCGCCGTACTGGATTCCCGCCTGCGCGGGAATGACGGGGAGCTCTTCCTAGCCCTCGAACAAGCCCCCCACATCCAATATCTCGTACGCAATCTCGGGCCGCTGTTCCAGGCTGCGTTTGATGGCAGCCGGAATGGCCTGGCGGGTTTTGCGACACAGGCCGGGTTGTTCGTGTACCAAGATAGTGATGCCGCGCAGGCTGCGGACTTCGTTGGGGCTGTGGCTGATGCTGAGACGGATTCCGACCTGCTGCTCCATCCGCTCTTCCATGCGCCGCAGTTCGCCCAGGCTGGCCAGGTTTTCCAGCCGCTGCAGCAGGCCTTTTTCTTCCTCGCGGCCCAGGCGTAGCGCGCGCAGATCGGCGTCGGGGGTGTTCAGCAGGGCGTCGCGCCCGCAGGTGCAGGCGCCGGGCGGGCATTCGGTGCGCGTGGGGAAGGGGGGCATCGCCATGGGGGGTTACCGCTCGGCCAGCGCCCACTCTGCTGCGCTGGTGGCGTGGATGGCCGTGGTGTCGAACAGGGGGACGCTGGCGTCGCTGGCATCGACCAGCAGCGCAATCTCGGTGCAGCCCAGGATGATGGCTTGCGCGCCCTGGGCGACCAGCTCGGCCATGGTGCGGCGGTAGCTGTCGCGCGAGGAGGGGACAATTTTGCCCAGGCACAGCTCCTCATAAATGATGCGGTGCACGGTGTCGCGGTCGGTGGCGTTGGGCAGCAGCATCTGCAAGCCGTGGCGGGTGTGCATGCGGTCTTTGTAGAAGTCCTGCTCCATGGTGAAGCGGGTGCCCAGCAGGCCGATGCGCTGCAGCCCGGCGGCTTTAATGGCCGCAGCGGTGGGGTCGGCAATGTGCAGCAGCGGGATGTTGACGGCCGCCTCGATGGCGGGGGCCACCTTGTGCATGGTGTTGGTGCACAGCACCAGCACGTCGGCCCCGGCGCGGGCCAGGCGACTAGCGGCGTCGGCCATCGCGGCCCCGGCGGCGGTCCAGTCGCCTGCGCGCTGCAAGGCTTCAATCTCGTGAAAGTCCACGCTGACCATCACCACCTTGGCCGAGTGCAGGCCGCCCAGGCGGGCTTTGACGGTTTCGTTCAGGGTGCGGTAGTAGGGAATGGTGGATTCCCAGCTCATGCCGCCGATCAGGCCAATGGTTTTCACAAATGCTCCTTGGTGGAAATGGGCTACAGGCGAGCCGGGTTTTAGCACATCAGCAATGCCCGCACCGGCGGGCGCGGC
>CANFZJ010000413.1 GCA_947451445.1 Comamonadaceae bacterium | reverse complement strand
GGACCGATTAACGTCATTGCGCGCAGAATTTATAGAAAAAGAGCTGCTAGCGTAGATTCCACCTACACAAGCAGCTCTATTTTTTATAGCGCGCGCTGCACGTCCACCACCACCCGCCCGCGCACGCTGCCCTTGAGCAGCTCGGCCCCTGTGGCCACGGCGGCATCCAGGCCAATCTCGCGGACCATGGCTTCCAGCTTGGTCGCGTCCAGATCCTGGGCCAGGCGCTGCCAGGCCTGCTGGCGCAGGGGCAGGGGGCACATCACGCTGTCGATGCCGTACAAGGTGATGCCGCGCAGAATGAACGGGGCCACGCTGGCGGGGAAATCCATGCCGCCCGCCAGTCCACACGCGGCCACCGCACCGCCGCGCTGGGTGGTGGCGCAGGCGTTGGCCAGGGTGTGGCTGCCCACCGCATCGACCACACCGGCCCAGCGCTCTTTACCCAGCGGTTTGCCAGGGGTGCTGAGTTCGGCACGGTCGAGGATGCTGGTGGCACCCAGCGCACGCAGGTAGCCGGCCTCGGCCGGGCGGCCAGTGCTGGCCACGACGGTGTAACCCAGCTTGGCCAGCAGGGCGATGGCCACGCTGCCCACGCCGCCATTGGCACCCGTGACCAAAATCTCGCCGTCGTGCGGGCAGATGCCGTGCTTTTCCAGCGCCAGGACGCAGAGCATGGCGGTGTAGCCCGCCGTGCCGATAGCCATGGCCTGGCTCGTGGTAAAGGCCGGGGGCAGAGCCACCAGCCAGTCGCCGGGCACGCGGGCCTGCTGGGCCAGGCCGCCGCTGTGGGTTTCGCCCACGCCCCAGCCGTTCAAAACCACCTTATCGCCGAGCTTCCACGCCGGGTGGGTGCTGTGCGTCACCGTGCCCGCAAAGTCGATGCCCGGCACCAGCGGAAAGCGGCGCACCACGGGCGATGCGCCGGTGAGGGCCAGGCCGTCTTTGTAGTTCAGGGTCGACCACTCGACCCGCACCGTGACATCGCCATCGCCAAGGTGGGTGTCGTCGATTTGCTGTAACGCGGCACGGTAGCCAGCGTCGTCCTTGGTAACCAGAATGCCTGTGAACATGGATTTGCCTTGTAAAAATTGTTTAAGCCAAATCGGCAGCTTGTGCTTATTTCATCGGCGTAAGCAGCTATGCTTTTAGGACTACCGACCTACAGGCTGGAAGATCGAGAATACCCCGATGGCAAAATTTTTTCCTGATGCCGAAGCGCTGTTCCTCGACGGCACGCAGCGCCTGACCGCAGGCGATGCCTTGGGTGCCGAAACCTGCCTGCGGGCCGCATTGGCGCTGGCGCCTACCCTGGCCGAGGCGCATGCCAACCTGGGCCTGGCGCTGGAGGCGCGCGGCGCGCTGGCCGAGGCGGCAGGCTGCTACCACAGCGCTATTGCCCACAACCCCACGCTGCCACAGACCTTTGTGAATCTGGCCGGGGTGCTGCTGCTGCTGCGCCAGTTGGAAGATGCCGAAATGGCCTGCGCCCAGGCGCTGCGGCTGCGGCGCGACGACCCCGACACCTGGTGCAACCTGGGGGCGGTGTACGCCCGCATGGGGCTGGAGCTGGAATCCGAAGAAGCCTGCCGCGAGGCCATCCACCTGGAGCCAGGGCACGCCAAGGCCCGCTTCAACCTGGCCTATCTGCTGCTGCGCCAGGGCCGATGGGAGGAAGGCTGGGCGCAGTTTGAATCGCGCGACTGGTACGCGGCCCTGGCCCGGCAACTGCCTTGCCCGCGCTGGCAAGGCGAGCTGCTGGCGGGCCGGTCGGTGCTGGTGGGCTTCGAAGCCGGGCATGGCGACATGCTGCAGTTTGGCCGCTACTGCGCGGAGTTAAAGGCGCGCGGGGCCGGGCGGGTGACCCTGCTGTGCCACCCGCCGCTGAAGCGCCTGCTGGCCACGCTGCCCGGCGTGGATGCACTGGTGGCCTTTGACGAAGAGGTACCGTCCACCGACTGCTGGACGCCGCTGCTGAGCCTGCCCGCGCTGTGCCAGACGCGGCTGGACACGGTGCCCGCCACGCTGCCCTACCTGCACGCTGAAACCGCGCTGCGGGCCGCTTGGGCACCACACCTGCCGACCACTGGCCTCCGGGTCGGTTTGGTATGGAAGGGCAACCCACGGTTTGAAAACGATGCCGAGCGCTCGCTGCCCCACCTGGCCACGCTGCAGCCCCTGGCCGCGGTGGCGGGCGTGTCGTTCATCAGCCTGCAAAAAGGCGCGGGCGAGAATGAGTCCGCCCCCTGGCTGGCCACGTCGCTAGGCGTGCAGATCCACGACTTTGCCGACACCGCGGCCATCGTGGCGGAACTGGATCTGCTGATCAGCGTGGACACCGCCGTGGCGCATCTGGCGGGTGCTTTAGGCAAGCCCTGCTGGGTGCTGCTGCCGGACTATCTGACCGACTGGCGCTGGCTGACCGGGCGCAGCAATTCGCCGTGGTATCCAGAAGTCATGCGCTTGTTTCGCCAATCGGCGGGTGGTGGCTGGGGGCCGGTGGTCGAGGAAGTGGCTGCCGCACTACACGCGTTTGCGGCGCGGCATTTTGAGCGGTAGTGGCACGCTGGTGGTGCGCTCCAGCTCGTTGGCAATGGTGCGGTTTTTGCTGTCCATGGCGTGCTCGAACATGGCACGGCCAGCCCGCTCCGGGTCGCCCGAGGCGATGGCAGCGACGATAGGGCGGTGCTCGTGGGCGGTGATGGGCATGAGCCAGCTGTCAGCCAGGTTCAATCGGCGAAACAGCGTCAGCTCCTTGATGAGCTTGCGGTAAATCTCGGTGAGCTTGCGGTTACCCGCCAGCTCGACCAGCCGGTCGTGGAACTTTAAATTCAGCAGGTGGTAGGTGTAGGCATCCTGGGCCTTCACCTGGCGCTCCATATCAGCCACCAGCGCCTTGATTTCCTTGAGCTGCGCGGGGGTGATGTGCACCGCCAGCTGGCGGCCCACCAGCTCGTCCAGCGTAGCGCGCAGGTCAAAGATTTCGATGGCTTCTGCTGTGGGAATATCGCGCACAAACACGCCCCGGTTCTTCTCCACCCGCAGCAGGCCGCCTTCTTCCAGCATGCGAAAGGCTTCGCGCACCGGGCCCCGGGACACGCCCAGTTGTGCCGCCAAAGTAGCCTCAATCAGCTTGGTACCCGGGGCGTATTC
>CANFZJ010000412.1 GCA_947451445.1 Comamonadaceae bacterium | reverse complement strand
CGCCCGCATCCATGAAAAAGACCGCTCCGAGCGCGCCGCCAAGGATGCCGCCGAGCGCAAGGGCCTGATCGGCAGCGGCGACCGCAGCGACCGCATCCGCACCTACAACTTCCCCCAGGGCCGCTGGACCGACCACCGCATCAACCTCACGCTGTACAAGCTGCTGGCCATCATGGAAGGCGATTTGTCCGACGGACTGAACGCCTTGCGTGCCGCCCAAGAGGCCGAACAACTCGCAGAACTAGGATTAGGGACATAAACCATGGCACGCTCCATCAACAAAGGCCCCAAGCCCAAAGCCGGCTACGGCCAAGTCTCCAGCAAGTCGCTAAAAGAGGCTAAAGAAAAAATCGCCAAGCGCATGGCCCCCCGGCCCGACCACCCCGGCCTGGGCAAAGCCGCCCGCGTCGCCAAGCAAGGTATTCCATCGGTGTACGGCGACGCCGACAACACCCTGCAAGCCGCCCTGCTGCGCGCCCAAAAGCACGGCACGGCCAAGCTGGACGCCCGCATGCTGCTGCTGCACGCCATGGGCAAGAGCCCGTTCGACGCGGCCTGGCTGATCGCCCACGACCAAGTCGCCCTGACGCCCACCCAGGCCGAAGCCTTTGGTGCCGCCTGCACCCGCCGCCGTGCGGGTGAGCCCGTGGCCTACATCACCGGCCAGCGCGAATTCTTTGGCCTGGCGCTGCACGTCGATGCACGGGTGTTAGACCCCCGACCCGATACCGAAACCTTGGTGGACTGGGCGCTGGAACGCTTGGCCGACCTGCAAAACCAACCCACACCCACGGTGATCGACCTAGGTACGGGCAGCGGAGCTATCGCCCTGGCTATCCAGCACAGTGTAAAGAAGGCCTTTGTGACCGCCGTGGACACCAGCACCGACGCCCTGGCCGTGGCCCAGGCCAACGCCACGCGGCTGGCGCTGCCGGTAGCCTTTGTACACAGCAGCTGGCTGGCCCAAGTGCCGGGCAAGTTCGATCTGATCGTCAGCAACCCGCCCTACATCGCCGCAGCCGACCCGCATCTGGCCGCCCTGGTCCACGAGCCGCTGGGCGCGCTGGCGTCTGGTGCCGACGGGCTGGACGACATCCGCCAAATCATCACCCAAGCCCCCGCCCACCTGCTGAACGGCGGCTGGCTGCTGCTGGAGCACGGCTATGACCAGGCCGCTGCAGTGCGCACCCTGCTGGAGCAGGCGGGCTTTACCGCCGTGCAGTCACGGCCTGACCTGGCGGGAATCGAGCGTTGCAGCGGTGGACAGATCCATCCGTAAAATTTATAGGACAGGGCTTACGCAAGTCCCCTGTGCGCCCAGAGGGCGACGCAGGGCGGCGCTGCGTAAGTTCTATAAGATTTAGGCCTCTAGCGCATATGGAATGTGCGCAGACAGCTACATAAACAATAGCAATCATCCCTGGCTTGCCCAGGACACACCAGGGCACGCATCCCACCGCAACGTGCTCGGTGAAATAATAGCGGTTTAAGATTTTCAAGGACTCCCGCCATGAGCGACACCCAACAACGCATTGATGCACTGGTCAAATCCAACGACGTTTTGCTGTTCATGAAAGGCAATGCCAGCTTCCCGCAGTGCGGCTTTTCGGGCCGTGCCATCCAGCTGCTGAAGGCTTGCGGCGTAGACACCAAAGCCATCAAAACCGTGAACGTGCTGGAAGACGACGAAATCCGCCAGGGCATCAAGGAATACAGCCAGTGGCCCACCATCCCCCAGTTGTATGTCAAAGGCGAATTCGTCGGCGGCTCGGACATCATGATGGAAATGTACGAATCCGGCGAACTGCTGCAGGTGCTGGGCGGCAAGCCCGCTTAAAGACCCTACAAACGGGACCCACTTTCATGGCTTCGACAGCGAAGCCGACCCGAAGAATGAAAGTTATTTCACGTTATTCCACGGCTCCTGCGCTTGAGGGTTGGCACGGCTTATGCTGAAATGAAGCAGTGCCAACAACCAGGAGCCCCGCATGGAATCCCGCAGTCTTGTTCCGCATGCCACCCCGTTCCAGCTGCCCGTCGCCAGCGTGCGCAGTGTGTTCCAGCCCCATGAGGTAGAACGCAAACTGGCCAAACTCCCCAACCGAGAGCACGAAAACCTGCGCAGTACCTACGAGCGCATGCTGGAGCGCGGACCCGACCGCTTCCAGGTCAAACCCTCTGGTGTGCCCGAAATGTCGTCCCTGTACCAGGCGCTGCCCAACTTCACCGACGTGCTGGACGACATCAAACGCCACGTCGCCCTAAGCCAGGACAGCCGCGACGGCCTGGAGGTCACCCCCATTCTGCTGCTCGGCCTGCCCGGCATCGGCAAAACCCACTTCGCCAAAAAACTCGCCGACCTGCTGGGTACCGGCATGAGTCTGGTGCCCATGAGTTCCATGACCGCAGGTTGGCTGTTGTCAGGTTCATCGTCTCAATGGAAAGGGGCCAAACCGGGCAAGGTGTTTGAGGCGCTGGTGGACGGTGAATACGCCAACCCGGTAATTGTGGTGGACGAGATCGACAAAGCCAGCGCCGACGCCCAATATGACCCGTTGGGCGCGCTGTACAGCCTGCTGGAACACGACACCGCGCAAAACTTTATGGACGAATTTGCCGAAGTGGCCATTGATGCCAGCCAGGTGATCTGGATCACCACCGCCAACGACCCGCGCGGCATCCCCGAGCCCATTTTGAACCGCATGAACGTGTTCGAGATCGAGCCCCCCTCCCCCGAGGCCGCCCGCCAAATCGCCAGCAACCTATACCAGTCCATCCGCGCCGAACATGGCTGGGGCGAACGGTTCATGCCAGAACCACACGACGACCTGCTGGACGCCCTGGCAGAACTCGCCCCACGTGAAATGCGCCGGGCGCTGATGACGGGCTTTGGCAACGCCCAGCTCGCGCGGCGGGATGCCATTCAAATAGACGACTTGCCCCGCGCTACGCAGCACAAGGGCCGCATGGGCTTTATCCAGTAATTTCGGTTCCAAATCATTTCTGTCTAGGAGTCTGGGCGGCAGAAGCCCCACCCTGGGATGAATCCTGGCACGAAGCCTGCTGATGCCCAGGCATGAGCACCAGCTACGTTCCCTACCACCCCGAGCAACAGCAACTGCTGCCGCCAGCCCTGCAAGACTGGCTCCCGCAGGG
>CANFZJ010000411.1 GCA_947451445.1 Comamonadaceae bacterium | reverse complement strand
CGAGCAACTGCTGCAGGCGGGGCACCATCTGGTGTGCATCTCGCGGCAAACGAATGCGCAGCTGGTCGCCCCGGCGGGCAGCATCTTGGAGCAGTGGCAGGCGGACTTGGCCGACAGCCTGCCGGTGGCGCAGCGGCTGGGGGCCTGGCTGGCGCAGCAGGACACGGCGCGGTGGGCCAGTGTGACGCTGATCAACAACGCGGGCACCTTGGCCCAGCTGACGCCGCTGCGCGATGCCGATGGGGCCGATCTGGCGCAGGCGCTGCGGGTGGGGTTGGAGGCGCCGATGCAGTTGACTACGGCTTTTTTGGCGGCCACGCGGGGCTGGCCGGGGCGGCGGCGAGTGTTGAATATTTCGTCGGGGCTGGGGCGGCGGGCGATGGCGGCGTCGGCGGCCTACTGCGCGGCCAAGGCGGGGATGGACCATTTCACCCGCTGCGTGGCGCTGGACGAGGCGGGGCAGGTGAATGGAGCGCGGGTGTGTTCGCTGGCCCCGGGAGTGATCGACACCGACATGCAACGCCAGCTGCGCGGGGCGGACGCCCGCCAGTTTGCCGACCAGGCCAGCTTTGCCAGCCTGCACGCCAACGGCCAGCTGACATCGCCCGAAAGCGCGGCGGCGCGGGTGCTGGCGTATTTGGCGCGGGAGGATTTTGGGAACGAACCTGTGGCGGATGTGCGGGGATGACCTTGGGGGGTTAGGGGGTTAAACCGCCAATAGGGGTCAGAGCACGCACGCGACGGCGGCCAGAGCGGCATCCAGCGTTTGGCGCGCGCGGATGATCTGACCCCTATTGGCTACCGTCCGCTATGGTTTTAAGAGCTGCTTGCGCTTATTCCGTAAGCACAAACAGTCTAAATTTAATAAACTTCCGGAACCACGATCTCGTTCGGCACGGCGTGGCGGATGTAGTCGTCGTGGCGCTCGCGCTCGGGCAGGTGGATGGCGGGGTGGGCCACTTCCTGGTAGGGCATTTGCTCCAGCAGGTGGTGAATGCAGTTCAGCCGGGCCTTCTTTTTGTCTACCGCCTGCACCACCCACCAAGGCGCTTCAGGGATGTGGGTGCGTTCCAGCATCACCTCTTTGGCCTTGGTGTACTCCTCCCAGCGGCGGCGCGACTCCAGGTCCATCGGGCTCAGCTTCCACTGTTTCAGCGGGTCGTGGATGCGGCCCAGAAAGCGCAGGTGCTGCTCTTCGTCGGAGATGGAAAACCAGTACTTCACCAGCTGGATGCCGCTGCGCACCAGCATGCGTTCAAACTCGGGCACGGTGCGAAAGAACTCCTCGTACTGGTCGTCGCTGCAAAAACCCATCACCTTTTCCACCCCGGCGCGGTTGTACCAGCTGCGGTCAAACAGCACCATCTCGCCTGCCGCAGGCAGGTGCGACACGTAGCGCTGAAAGTACCACTGGGTGCGTTCACGGTCGTTGGGCGCGGGCAGCGCGGCCACGCGGCAGACGCGCGGGTTCAGGCGCTGGGTGATGCGCTTGATGACGCCGCCCTTGCCTGCAGCGTCGCGGCCTTCAAACAAGATCACCACCTTGTGGCCGGTGGCCACCACCCAGTCCTGCAGCTTGACCAGCTCGGCCTGCAGGCGAAACAGCTCGCGAAAGTACTGGCGGCGCGCTTCCTTCTGGGCGGCCGTATCGGGCGCGGCGGGCTGGCCGTCCAGCCCGACCAGGTTGCGGTCCTCCAGCTCCATTTCCATCTCTTCGTCGTAACTGTCTAGCAAGTCCTGGTGTACGCGTTCCAACATTGCATCCATGTTCATGGTGAAAACCTTTTTCGTAGGGCAAATACGGCGAAGGTACTACCCGCAGATGACACATTTGTGTCAAACCAGGACATGGCGGCAGACAGAAATCGGTAAGCTGGCAGGCTTACATTGCCCCAACCAACACAAGGAGACAGAAATGGTTCGTGAAGTCGTAGTCGTCAGCGGGGTTCGCACCGCCATCGGTACTTTTGGCGGCAGCCTGAAGGATGTTGCCCCCAGCACGCTGGCCGCCAACGTGGTGCGCGAATCGCTGCTGCGCGCCCAGGTAGAGGGCGCCGACGTAGGCCATGTGGTGTTCGGCCATGTGGTCAACACCGAGCCCAAGGACATGTACCTGTCGCGCCTGGCTGCCGTCAACGGCGGCTGCAGCCAGGAAACGCCCGCCTACAACGTGAACCGCCTGTGCGGCTCGGGCCTGCAGGCCATCGTGTCGGCGGCACAAACCATTTTGCTGGGCGACGCCGACATCGCTATCGGCGGCGGGGCCGAGAGCATGAGCCGTGCCCCCTACGCCTCGCTGAACACCCGCTGGGGTGCACGCATGGGCGACACCACCATGACCGACATGATGGTCGGCGCGCTGCACGACCCGTTCCACACCATCCACATGGGCGTTACCGCCGAAAACATCGCCAAAAAATGGGGCATCAGCCGCGACACGCAAGACGCGCTGGCGGTGCAAAGCCACAACCGCGCCGAACGCGCCACGCAAGCGGGCTACTTCACCGCGCAAATTCTGCCCACTGTGCTGAAAAGCAAAAAGGGCGACGTGGCCTTTGCCACCGACGAGCACTTCCGCCCCGGCTGCACCCTGGCCGACATGGCCAAGCTCAAGCCCGTGTTTGCCAAAGAAAACGGCACGGTCACCGCCGGTAACGCCTCCGGCCTGAACGATGCCGCCGCCGCCGTGCTGCTGATGGAAAAAAGCGTGGCCCAAGCCCGCGGCCTGCAGCCGCTGGCCCGCCTGGTGGCCTACGCCCATGCCGGCGTAGACCCGCTCTACATGGGCATCGGCCCGGTGCCTGCCAGCCAAAAAGCCTTGAAGATGGCCGGTTTGACGGTACACGACCTGGACGTGATCGAAGCCAACGAAGCCTTCGCCGCCCAGGCCTGCGCCGTGGCCCAAGACCTGGGGCTGGACCCGGCCAAGGTCAACCCCAACGGCTCCGGCATCTCGCTGGGCCACCCCATTGGCGCTACCGGCGCGGTCATCACGGTGAAGGCGCTGTACGAGCTGCAACGCATCCAGGGCCGCTACGCACTGGTGACCATGTGCATCGGCGGTGGCCAGGGCATTGCTGCGATTTTTGAACGCATTTAGCCTCCTAAAAAATGGCTCTGGCGCAGATAGAACCTGCGCCAGCAGCTATCAAAAAGTGAGCGATTAT
>CANFZJ010000410.1 GCA_947451445.1 Comamonadaceae bacterium | reverse complement strand
GCTGGACCAGCTGGTGCAGGCCCACGTGGCCGTGCAGGCCACACTGGCCCACCAAAAAGGCCTGCACATCCACGCCCATTGCGAAGGCCCGGTACTGGCCATGACGGACGCCCATCTGCTGCAACGGGTACTGGGCAACCTGACCAGCAACGCGCTCAAATTTACCGCCAACGGCGGGGTGGATGTGACCGTCAAGGTGCAGTCCGGCCATGCGGTGGTGGACGTGGTGGACACGGGCGTGGGCATCGCACCCGCGCAGCAGCCGTTGATTTTTCAGGAGTTCTACCAGGTTGGTAACCCGGAGCGCGACCGCTCGCAAGGTTTGGGGCTGGGCCTGGCCATCGTGCAGCGGGTCTGCGCCCTGCTGGGGATTGAACTGGGGCTGGCGTCGGCGCTGGGCCAGGGCAGCCGCTTTACCTTGCGCTTGCCGCTGGCAGACACCGCTGCCGAGGTAGCGCTGGTGGGCGTCAGCGTCGCCAGTGGCGGCTTGCCTAGCATCGCCATTTTGGTGGTGGACGACGAGGTGGACGTGCGCCAAGGCATGCGCCTGCTGCTGGAAGAGCTGGGCTGCCGCGTTCTGCTGGCCGACGGTGTGGCCCAGGCCACCGAGCAGGCCCGTCTGCACCCGGTGGATATGGTGATTTCAGACCTGCGCCTGCGCAGCCACGCGTCCGGGTTTGACGCGGTACAGGCAGTGCGCGGCATACACCCCAGCGCGTATGTGTTGCTGATCAGCGGCGATACCGCCCCCGACCGGCTGCACCAGGCGCATGCAGCGGGCTACCCATTGCTGCACAAACCGGTGACGCTGGACGCGCTGGTCGCCCACATCCGCCAAGCTACGCCAAGTGCTTGAAGGCATCACGCCAAGGCCATCGGCATGGACATGGGCATCCCTAGCCCGATGGACGCCGCCCGGTACACCGCCTCGGTGCGGGTGTGCACGTCCATTGCGGCCATCACGGCGGCCACGTGGCTGCTGACGGTGGTGTCCGATATGCCCAGTTCGCGGGCGATCACTTTGTTGGGTTTGCCCTGGATGACCTTGGCCAGCACCTCCTGCTGGCGGGGGGAGAGGTGGATGGGCGGACCGCAGGGCGACGCCAGGAGGCTGCCCGGCGGCAAATAGGTTTCGCCGTCCAGCACCCGCTGCAGGGCCTCAAACAGCGCGGCGGACGACGCCGTTTTAGACACAAACGCCATCGCCCCCTGCTGGATGCAGTGGCGGATGAGCGCGGGGTTTTCGTCGGCCGACACGATCACCACCGGGCTGCCCTCCAGGTGCTGTTTGATACGCAGCAAGCCGTCCAACCCTTGTGCGTCGGGCAGGTGCAGGTCCAGCAGCACCAGGTCGAACGGCCCCACCGCCGCCAGCGCCTGCGCTACTGTGCTGGCCGTCGCAATCTGCGCAGCAGGCTCCAGCTCGCGCAGCAGCATGCGCAGCCCGTGGGAGAAGAGTGGGTGGTCGTCCACCAAAAGTATCCGTAGGTTGGCGTAGTGCATGGGGGGCCTGTATTTTTGTTCCTCACACAGGACTTACGCAGCGCCTGCCTAAAGGCCCAGAAGGCCACCAGTCAGATGCCGGGTAAGTTCTCTCACCCCTACAAGGTACTGCACCCCTTGCCTGAGCGCATCACCTATTTGGGGGAGAAAAGTACCAATGCGGCTCCAAATAGCTTGGGCATACGCGCACCGTCAAAACTCTGTTTTTCATAGCTGCTTGTGCAGACGGAATATGCGCTGGAGGCGTATTTTGTATATAAAGTAAAACGCCCGCCCCAGTGCAAGCGGGGCGGGCGTTTGTACGTGGGTTACCGCTAAACTTCTGCCAGAGTCCTTTGGACGTTGCAGGGGGCACCCCGCCGCGAACCTGGGGAGTCGCCTGTAATTACTATGTTTTTAATAGCTTCCCATGCAAGCGCTACCTGCGCTAGCGGCCTAAAACACCATGCAAATCCAAGAAAAACCACCCGCCGCCACCCCCTTCGAATGGATAGGCGGCGAAGAGCGTGTAAAGGCCCTGACCGAGCGCTTCTACGACCTGATGGCGCTGGAGCCCGGCTACGCAGAGTTGCGGGCTGCCCACGGCCCCGAGCTGGACAACGCGCGGCAGCGCTTGTTCTGGTTCTTGTGCGGCTGGCTGGGCGGGCCGCAGTACTACACCGAGCAGTTTGGCCACCCCCGGCTGCGCGCGCGGCACATGCCGTTCAAGATCGGCATTCTGGAGCGTGACCAGTGGCTGGCCTGCATGGACCAGGCGATGGGCGAGACCGGTGTGGATGAAGCGCTGCGTGCCCGCCTGCGTGACAGCTTCTTCCAAACCGCCGACTGGATGCGTAACCAAGGCGTGTGATGCGGTTCACCGGCGACCTGTTGACGACACCCCCCACTGCGCAGGAAGAAGAGCGCCAGTTCCACGACCGGCTGGAGGCGCTGGCCCCCCACACCTGGGTGACTTACGGCCTGGTTGCCAGCAATGTGCTGCTGTGGGCCTGGATGGTGCTGCAAGGGGTAGACGCCTTGCATCCGTCGGCCGAGGTGCTGCTGCACTGGGGCGGTAACGCCGCCTCCGAGGTGCAACGCGGCCAGGGGTGGCGGCTGCTGACGGCGGCTTTTTTGCACAGCGGGGCCTTGCATCTGGCGATGAACATGCTGGGCCTGTGGAGCATTGGCCAGATCACCGAACGTATTTACGGCCATGCGGTGTTTTTGCTGCTGTACCTGGGGTCGGCTCTGCTGGGCAGCGCACTCAGCCTGCATTTTGCGGCGCAGCACACGGTGTCCACGGGGGCCTCTGGGGCGGTGTTTGGTGTCGCGGGGGCGCTGTTGGTGGCGGTGTTGCAGCACCGGACCAAGCTGCCCACCCTGTTTGGCAAGCGCATGCTGCGGGGGATGGGGTTTTTTCTGCTGTATTCCCTGGTGCAGGGTTGGCTGCAGTCTGGCGTGGACAACGCGGCCCATGTGGGCGGCCTGCTGGCAGGGATGCTGATGGGCCTGGTGCTGCCTGAGCGCTTTGACATGCCGCGCTTTGCCGCCCAAGTAAAGCCGCGTGCGATGGTGGCCGCGGCACTGGCCGCCGTTCTTACCCTGGGCCTGGTGGGGCTGGCTCCCCCGGCTGCGGTGGATATGCAGCGCCGCTTTGCCAAGCCATCGCCCCTGGAGCAGGGCATG
>CANFZJ010000409.1 GCA_947451445.1 Comamonadaceae bacterium | reverse complement strand
GTGCCCAAGCGCTGGGCGAAACGGGCGGTGACGCGCAATACCATCAAGCGCCAGATCTATCAGGTCAGCCAGGCTTTCGAGCCGCGCTTTCCGCAGGCCGCCCATGTGGTGCGTCTGCGCAGCACGTTCGACCGCAAACTGTTTCTCAGTGCAACATCCGAGCAGCTTAAATTGGCGGTACGGACCGAGCTGGAGCAGTTGTTTGCCCGTGCCGCACGGCCTGCTGGGGTGCCCGCATGATGCAGTCACTGTTGACGGGCGTGGTCCGCGCATACCGTTTGCTGCTCAGTCCCTGGCTGGGTTCTGCCTGCCGTTTTGAACCGACGTGCTCCGCTTATGCTCTGCAGGCGTTGGAGCGGCATGGTGCTGCTGCCGGTTCGTATTTGACGTTGCGCCGATTGACCCGCTGCCACCCTTGGTGCGACGGTGGCTTGGACCCTGTTCCGCAAGAACCGCTCCGGCTTTTTGGCCATCTGCTTTCTTCTTCTTCACATAAGTAGCTTTTTCATGAACGATATCCGCCGCACCATCCTGTGGGTGATTTTTGGTTTTTCCATGGTTTTGCTATGGGACAAGTGGCAGGTGTTTAGCGGCCACAAAGCCACTTTCTTCCCTACGGCTCAGCAAGCGGAGATGGCCAAGCCTGCCGCGGCGGTGGCCAGCGCGTCCGTTCCGGTCGCTGCCACGGGTGCCGCTGCACAGCTTCCCGCCACTTCGGCCGCGCCTGCTGCGGCCAAAGAACGCGTGGAAGTCAGCACCGATGTGCTCAAGCTGACGTTTGATACCGAAGGCGGCTCCATCGTCCGCTCCGAATTGCTCCAGCAGGCCGATATGCTGGACAAGGCGCAGAACTTCGTCTTGCTGGATGACAGCAAGGAACGTGTTTACCTGGCCCAGACCGGCTTGATTGCGGGCGTCGGCTCGGCCGTGGGGGCGGCTTTGCCCAGCCACAAGACGGTGATGTCTTTGGTTCCAGGTGCGCGTACGCTGAAAGACGGCGACAACACGCTGGTGGTCAAGTTTGAGTCCCCCGACGTGGGTGGCGTGAAGCTGGTCAAAACCTATACCCTGGAGCGTGGTGCTTATGTGATGAGCGTCAAGCACGAAGTGGTGAACACGGGGGCCGCAGCAATCTCGCCCCAGCTGTACCTGCAACTGGTGCGTGACGGCAACAAGCCACCGGGTGAATCGTCGTTCTATTCCACGTTTACCGGCCCTGCGGTGTACACCGACGCGCAAAAGTACCAAAAGGTGGAGTTCAAGCAGATCGAAGACAACAAGGTTGATATCGAAAAGCAGGCCGCCAACGGCTATGTCGCCATGGTGCAGCATTACTTTGCCAGCGCCTGGCTGCTGGGCGACGGTATCTCGCGTGACCTGTTCATGCGCAAGGTGGACACCAACCTGTACGCCGTGGGCATGATCACGCCGCTGAGCGACATCGCACCCGGTACCAGCAAGTCGGTAGAAGCCCGTATGTTTGTCGGCCCACAGCTGGAGAAGTACCTGGAGTCCCTGACGCCCGGCCTGGAACTGGTCAAAGACTACGGCAAGGTGAAGATTCTGGCCGAACCCCTGTACTGGCTGCTCGACAAGCTGCATGGCGTGCTGCAAAACTGGGGTTGGTCCATCGTCGCGCTGGTGTTGCTGCTGAAGATCGCTTTCTACTGGCTGAATGCCAAGGCCTACGCTAGCATGGCCAAGATGAAGGCCATCAACCCCCGCATTACCGAAATGCGTGAACGCCTGAAAGACAAGCCGCAAGAAATGCAGCAGGCGATGATGAAGATTTACCGTGAAGAAAAGATCAACCCGATGGGCGGCTGCTTCCCCATCATGATCCAGATTCCGGTGTTCATTGCCCTGTACTGGGTGCTGCTGTCCAGCGTGGAGATGCGCAATTCACCCTGGGTGCTGTGGATCCATGACCTGTCGTCGCCCGACCCCTACTTCATTCTGCCGATCCTGATGGCCTTGACCACCATGCTGCAGACCTCGCTGAACCCCGCACCGCCGGATCCGCTGCAGGCCAAGATGATGTGGTTCATGCCGCTGGCGTTTTCGGTCATGTTCTTCTTCTTCCCGGCCGGCCTGGTGATTTACTGGATCACCAACAATGCCTTGTCGATTGCCCAGCAATGGCTGATCAACACCCGCATGGGCGTGCCACCCAAGTTCCACCTCCCCAAGTTTTAAGGGTTGCGGCGGCATTTGCCGCCCGTCTTGAACCGCAAAAGGCTGCATCAATCCCCCGGTTGAGCGGCCTTTTTTATTGAAAGTGCCAGCCATGCAAGTTCGTGACACCCGTCCCATCGCCGCCATCGCCACCGCCCCCGGCCGGGGCGCCGTGGGCATTGTGCGGGTCAGTGGCAAGAACATCGCGGCCGTGGTCGAAGCGCTGTGCGGTCGTTCACTCCAAGCCCGGGAGGCGACCTATTTGCCCTTTCGCGATGCGGCGGGTGGGGCGATTGACCACGGCCTGGCCTTGCATTTTCCTGCGCCGCACTCTTACACCGGTGAAGATGTGCTGGAGTTGCAGGCCCACGGCGGGCCGGTGGTGTTGCAGTTGTTGTTGGCGCGCTGTCTGGAGGCTGGGGCATCCATCGGGGTGCGATTGGCCCAGCCGGGGGAATTTACCCAGCGTGCGTTTTTGAACGACAAGATCGACCTGGCGCAGGCCGAGGCCATCGCCGACCTGATCGACGCCAGCACCGAAGCGGCGGCCCGTAGCGCCTCCCGCTCGCTGTCGGGCGAATTCTCCAAAGAAATCCACACTTTGCGGGACGGCCTCATCCATTTGCGCATGCTGGTGGAGGCAACCCTAGACTTTCCTGAGGAAGAAATCGACTTCCTGCGCAAAGCGGACGCGCACGGGCAGCTATCAAAATTGCAGCAAAACCTGCGGGCGGTAATGCAACGCACCCGCCAGGGAGCACTGCTGCGCGAGGGCATCAAGGTGGTGATAGCGGGACAGCCCAATGCGGGCAAAAGCTCACTGTTAAATGCCTTGGCCGGGGCTGAGCTGGCCATCGTGACGCCTGTGGCAGGCACCACCCGCGACGTTGTCACCCAGACCATTCAGATCGAAGGTGTGCCCCTGCACGTGGTGGACACCGCAGGCCTGCGCGACAGCCAGGACGAGGTAGAGCAAATCGGCATCGCCCGCGCCTG
>CANFZJ010000408.1 GCA_947451445.1 Comamonadaceae bacterium | reverse complement strand
GTGTCTGCGCTGACCGGTTCGCCTCTGCTGACGCCTGCCATTGCGCCTGTCGCCGTGACCAACCAGGACAAAGTGCCGGTGAAGATCAGCGCGCCCGACCTGTGTGGCCGTTTTTCGGGCCGCATCGTGCGCAAGGTGAACCCCAAGGCGCAAACGCCCCAGTGGATGGTGGACCGCCTGGCCCGTTGCGGCCAGCGCAGCGTGACGGCACTGGTCGATATTTCCAACTACGTGATGTTCGAGCTAGGCCGTCCATCGCATATTTTTGACCTGGACAAAATCCAGGGTGGTCTGGATGTACGCTGGGGCCAGCCGGGCGAACAGCTCAAGCTGCTGAACGGCAACACTGTCACCGTGGATGAGAAAGTCGGCGTGATTGCCGATGACAGCCAGGTCGAGTCGCTGGCGGGCATCATGGGCGGCGACGCCACCGCAGTGTCGGACGACACGGTCAACATTTATGCAGAAGCCGCCTTCTGGTGGCCCAAGTCGATTGCAGGCCGCTCGCGCCGCTACAACTTCTCTACCGACGCGGGCCACCGTTTCGAGCGTGGTGTGGATGCGCAGAACACGGTGGAGCATCTGGAACGCATCACCCAATTGGTGCTGGACATTTGCGGTGGTGAAGCCGGTCCCATGGACGACACCCAGGTCAACCTGCCGCAAGCCCAGCCCGTCACCTTGCGTGTGGCGCGTGCCAGCAAGGTCATCGGCATGCCGTTGACGCAGGCGCAGTGCGTGGACGCGTTAACCCGCCTAGGTCTGCCGCTGACCGAAGGTGATGGCACGGTGACGGTCATGCCGCCGTCCTACCGGTTTGACCTGGCGATCGAAGAGGATTTGATCGAGGAAGTGGTACGCATGGTGGGCTACAACCAGTTGCCCACCACGCCACCACTGGCGCCCATCACCGCCAAAATCCGTCCCGAGGCGCAGCGCAGCCCGTTCGCGGTGCGCCGTGCGCTGGCGGGTCTGGGCTACCAGGAAACCATCAACTTCAGCTTTGTCGAAGAGCGCTGGGAGCACGAGTTGGCGGGCAACCCGAACCCGGTCAAGCTGCTGAACCCCATATCTAGCCAAATGAGCGTCTTGCGCACATCCCTGCTAGGTTCCTTGCTACAAGTTTTGAAATTTAACCTGGACCGTAAAGCCAACCGGGTGCGCGTTTTTGAACTGGGCCGGGTCTTTTTACGCGATGCGAACGTGTCGGATAGCGATACCACCGTAGCGGGCTTTCACCAGCCGATGCGGGTTGCCGGCATCAGCTTTGGTGCTGCCGACCGCCTGCAATGGGGGCGCAGCGAGCAAGGTGCAGACTTTTTTGACATGAAGGGCGATGTCGAGGCGCTGCTGGCACCGCTGCACGCCCAGTTTGAACCCGCCGCACATCCAGCCATACACCCAGGCCGCTGTGCCCGCGTGCTGGTGGCCGGGCAGGCGATTGGTTTTGTGGGTGAACTGCATCCGCAATGGCGCCAGGGCTACGACCTGTCGCAAGCGCCGATGCTGTTTGAGTTGGACCTGGACGCCGTACTGCAGCGCCCTGTACCCGCATTCACGGCGGTGGCCAAGTACCAGCCTGTGGAGCGTGATATTGCGGTAATCGTCGAAGAAGCCGTGACCCACGCTGCGCTGCTGGCGGCTGCGCAGATGGCTGCGACCAACGGCTTGCTGAAGGCTGCCGTAGTGTTCGACATCTACCGCCCCAAGCCCGCACCCAAAGGTGCAGAGCCGCTGGTGGTGGTGGCTGGCGGACTGGCCCAGGGCGAAAAGAGCGTGGCCGTGCGCCTGACGTTGAACAGCCCGGACGCCACCCTGACGGAACAGCAGATCGAGTCTGCCGTGCAAGCGGTATTGGCCCAGCTGGTGTCGCAGTGCGCGGCGCGTTTGCGGGCCTGATCGCGGCGTTTTGCCCCTCTAACTTTTATGCTCCGGTGGCCGCGCCGACCCGGGGCATAAAAGTTATTTCACTTGACGACACACGGGAGAAATCTGTGGAAATTGCGGTTGGAAGTCTGGAAACCCCCGCCCTGACCAAGGCCCAACTGGCTGATTTGCTGTTTGAGCAAATTGGCCTGAACAAGCGCGAGTCCAAAGACATGGTAGATGCGTTTTTTGACCTGGTCAGCACTAGCTTGGTGGAGGGGACGGATGTGAAAATTTCAGGCTTCGGTAATTTTCAAATTCGCGTCAAGGCACCACGCCCAGGACGCAATCCACGTACTGGCGAAGCCATTCCCATCGAGGCGCGCCGGGTGGTGACCTTCCATGCTAGCCACAAGCTGAAAGAGCAGATCCAAGGGTGATCGCTATGGCTGCAGTGTTGTGCCTCTGCAGCACTTGCGAAGATATTTCCCCAAAAATGGGGATGCCGGCAGCGCAACAGGTGCTGCGTGTTGTTGTTTCATTGCCGCACTTAGGATAGCCTTGCGCTCCTTACGCGATCCGTCAACCATATTCATCCATGGGAAATTCACTCCCCTACATTCCTGCTAAACGTTATTTCACCATCGGTGAGGTTGCAGAGCTGTGCGGTGTCAAGCCGCATGTCTTGCGGTACTGGGAGCAAGAATTTACCCAGTTGCGCCCCATGAAGCGGCGCGGTAACCGCCGCTACTACCAGCACCACGAAGTACTTATGGTGCGCCGTATCCGCGAGCTGTTGTACGACCAGGGTTTCACGATTATTGGTGCGCGTAACAAGCTGCAAGAAGCGACTACGCAAGGTGATCGCACCAAGCCGAGTCTTGGCACGGTATTGCCCGACGGGATGGATGTGTTGGACGATGACGCGTGTTTTGCACGCCTGGACGAGGTGATTGCACTGGGCCACGAGAACGCGGCATCCCAGCACTTGGTATCCGTTCGACAGGAATTATTTGAAATTCGTGATCTGCTCGCAGAAGTGCTCTAAGAGCAGGCTATAATTCGAGGCTTGATCGGTGTGTGGCGCAGCCTGGTAGCGCACTTGCATGGGGTGCAAGGGGTCGAAGGTTCGAATCCTTTCACACCGACCAGAATTGACGAGGGTTAGCAGGTAAGTGCCTGCTAACCCTTTTGTCTTTCTGAGGTCTTCGTGCCCTAGATATGCCCTAAATTGAAGGACTTCGCTGGGCAGCGGAAATTGACTGCGGTTTAACCGGAATGTCTTTTTTATTAGACCACCACAGACCGCTTT
>CANFZJ010000407.1 GCA_947451445.1 Comamonadaceae bacterium | reverse complement strand
GACCGCAACACGGTCGAAATCATCAGCCAGGAAGGCGGCGACCCGGCCAGCGTGGCGTTTGACGCGGTCAGCGCGGGCAAGGCCCGGGGCCGTGACGTGGTGCTGGTCGATACCGCAGGCCGCCTGCCAACCCAGCTGCACTTGATGGAAGAGCTGAAGAAAATCCGCCGCGTGGTGCAAAAGGCCGACCCCACCGGTCCGCACGAGGTGCTGCTGGTGATCGACGGCAACACCGGGCAAAACGCCGTCAGCCAGGTGAAGATTTTTGACGATGCCATTGGCCTGACCGGCCTCATCGTCACCAAGCTGGACGGCACCGCCAAGGGCGGCGTGCTGGCAGCCATCGCCCAGGAAAGGCCCATTCCGGTCTACTTCATCGGCGTGGGCGAACAGTTGGAAGACCTGGAAACGTTTAACGCCCGGGAATTTGCGCAGGCGCTGCTGGCCTGACTATCACCTTAGTCAGGGCCCCGTGGCCTCGCAGGCCCCGGTGAACAGCAGCCCGCCGTCCGGGCCGATCAGCCGGGCGCGGTCGCCCTGGCGGCTCACCACCCACTGCGCAGCGCTGCCAAACAGCACCTCGGTGTCGCTCACAAACCCCGAACTCAGCCACTGCGTTTGCACCGCCACCGCGTCGTCTGTCACGCTGTAGCGCACCGGCACGCTGCGCCTAACCTCCTTGCTGCCGTTGGCCTGCAGGTCGCAATAAATGCTGCGGGTGTCCGGCGGCCCCCCGGTTTCCAGCAGCTGGCGGGCAATCTGCCGGGCCCGACTGGGCTGGCTGCTGGCGCGGCAGGCGAAGTCGGCCACCATCCAGCTGCCGTCCAGCATATGCACCGGACTGAAGAGCAGTGCAGCCATGTCCGGCTTGGCCGCCCGCGCTTGCAACGGCGGTGGTGCAGAAGCAGGCGCCAACGCGGCCGAGGGCAGGCTGGACGCCAACGTGGCCAGGCGCAACGGCACTTTGCAGTCGGCCACAAACTGGGCATAGCCCGCCACCGGGCTGGGCTGGTGCAGGTTGATCAAAAAATAGGTGCCCGCCACGTGGGTGCGGTCCAGCACCTCCAGCGACACCACGTCCACCCCCAGCAGCACGTCGTCGATGCGCTGCACGATCTGCATGTCTTTGCTGGTGGGCGCGTCGGCCGCCCAGCAGGTCGGGAGCACACCAACGGCCAGCAGGCCAACAAGTTTAAAAAAGGGCATAGCGGCGATTTTGCCCGGCCCGGCAGCCCGTCTTTAAAATACCTCCCCTTCCGCACACCGCTTGCCCACACCATGACCACACCCATCGCCCCCTTGCTGCAACGCATCGAAATCGAAAGCGCGCCCCACCCCACCGCCGCCGTCATCTGGCTGCACGGCCTGGGAGCCAGTGGCGATGACTTTGCGGCCATCGTGCCCGAGCTGAACCTGCGCGGCTGCCAGCCCATCCGCTTTGTGTTTCCGCACGCACCGACCATGCCGGTCAGCATCAACAACGGCTACGTGATGCCCGCCTGGTACGACATCAAGAATGTGGACCTGGTGCGCCAGGAAGACGCCGCCGGCATCCACGCCTCGGCCCTGGCCATTGAAGCGCTGATCGCCGCTGAAGTGGCGCGCGGCATCCGGCCCGAAAACATCGTGCTGGCCGGGTTCTCGCAAGGCTGCGCCATGGCTTTGCATGCCGGGCTGCGCCACAGCGCACGGCTGGGCGGCATCATGGCCTTGTCGGGCTACCTGCCGCTGGCAACCACCGTGGCCGCCGAGCGCAGCCCCGCCAACGCCCAGACCCCCATCTTCATGGCCCACGGCACGGCCGACCCGGTGGTGCTGCTGGCCCGCGCCGAGGCCTCGCGCCAGGCCCTGCTGGCGCTGGGCTACGCCGTGCAATGGCACACCTACCCCATGCCGCACAGCGTGCACCCGCAAGAGGTGATGGACATCAGCCAGTTTCTGCAAACCGTGTTGGGAGTGGCGCAGGGATGATGCTCGGTATTGATTTCGGCACCTCCAACACCGTCGCAGCCCTGGTCGGCGCGGACGGCAGCCTCACCACCATCCCGCTGGACGCAGGCCGCCCGACCCTGCCCACGGCCCTGTTCTTTTCGCACGAAGACCACCACGTGGCCTTTGGCGCAGCGGCCATGCAAGCCTACCTGGCGGGCACCGAGGGGCGCTTGATGCGGTCCATCAAAAGCCTGCTGGGCAGCAGCCTGATGGACGAGAAAACCGTGGTCAGCGGCCAGTTGGTCAGCTACACCGACATCCTGGCGCTGTTCTTCAAAGAGCTGAAAAAGCGCACCGAAGCCCACCTGGGCCACCCCGTGCAGCACGCCATGCTGGGCCGCCCGGTGCATTTTGTGGACGACAACGCCCAGCGCGACGCACAGGCCCAGGCCACGCTAGAGCAAGCCGCCCGCACGGCAGGCTTTGACGAGGTGCAGTTCCAGCTGGAGCCGATTGCCGCCGCGTTCGACTTCGAGCGCCGCGTCAGCACCGACACCACCGTGCTGGTGGTGGACATTGGCGGTGGCACATCCGACTTCACCGTGGTGCGCGTCGGCCCGGGCCGCCAGCAGCGCACCGACCGCGCCAGCGACATCCTGGCCACCACCGGCGTGCACATCGGCGGCACCGACTTCGACCAGCTGCTGAACCTGCGCCACGCCATGCCGCTGCTGGGCCTGGGCCACACCGGCCCCAGCGGGCGCGAAGTGCCGTCGGGCATCTTTTTTGACTTGTCCACCTGGCATTTGATCCACCAGTCGTATTCGCGCAAGAGCCTGGCCCAGGCCACCGACCTGCGCGACAGCTACACCGACCGCCAGCTGCACCAGCGCCTGCTGCACGTGCTGCAAGAGCGCGTGGGCCACCACATTCTGGCCAACGTGGAGACGGCCAAGATCGCCTGCTCGCTGTCCGGCGCGGACGCCACGGTGGACCTGGACTGCATCGAACGCGCCCTGAGCGCCCAGATCACCCCCGAGGGCTTGGCCCAGGCGCTGCAAGCCCAGCTGGCCCGCGTGGTGCAGTGCGCCCAGGCCTGCGTGGCCGAGGCCGGCATCACCCAGCCCGACGCCGTGTACCTGACGGGTGGCTCGTCCGCCCTGGCCCCGCTGCAGCGGGCCATGCAGGCGCTGTACCCGCAAGCGCAGCTGGTGGTGGGCGACCGCTTTGCCAGCGTGGCCGCCGG
>CANFZJ010000406.1 GCA_947451445.1 Comamonadaceae bacterium | reverse complement strand
GTATTATAAAAATCCACCACCCCCCGGAGAGAGACAACATGCGAACCACCCTGCTCACGGCCCTTGCCGCCGCCACGCTGACCGCCGCCAGCCCGGCACCCGCGCAAACCTACCCCACCCGGCCGATCACCATCGTCGTGCCTGCCTCCCCCGGCGGTGCCATCGACCTGGCCGCCCGGCTCATCGGCCAGAAAATGGCCGAATCCCTGGGCCAGCCGGTCACCATCGACAACAAGGCCGGGGCCACCGGCATCATTGGCAGCGATGCCGTTGCCAAGGCGCAGCCCGACGGCTACACCCTGGCACTGGTGGCCAGCAGCCATGCCATCAACCCCAGCATCGTGAAAAAGCTGCCGTTTGACACTGTCAAAAGCTTCGAGCCGGTGGTGCTGACGCACGAAGTGCCGCTGGTGCTGGTGGTGGCCCCCATGCTGCCGGCCAAGTCGGTGAAGGAGCTGATCGCCTACGGCAAGGCCCACCCCGGCGAGCTGTCGTTTGCCTCCAGCGGTACCGGCGGCGCACCGCATTTTTCGGGCGAACTGTTCAAAAGCATGGCCGGGCTGGACCTGGCCCACATTCCCTACAAAGGCAGCACCCTGGCCCACCCCGACCTGATCAGCGGGCGCACCGCGCTGATGTTCGACACCGTGGCCGCCGTCAACGTGCAGATCAAGGCCAACCGGGTTCGCGCCCTGGCCGTCACCACCGCCAAGCGCTCGTCCATCCTGCCCGACCTGCCCACCATGGCCGAAGCCGGGCTGCCCGGCTTTGAGACCAGCACCTGGGGCGGCCTGCTGGCCCCGGCGGGCACCCCCAAGGCCACAGTGGCCAAGCTCAACACCGAGGTGAACCGCATCCTGGCCCTGCCTGACGTACGCAAGTCGCTGCAGGACGCAGGCATCGAACCCGGCGGCGGCACGCCCGAGCAATTCAAAGACTTCCTCCAGTCCGAAATGGTCAAATGGGCCAAGATCGCCAAAGGCGCCAATATCCAGCCGGAATAAGCCCTGCCACGCACCTCTTCACTGCCAGCCCACACCACCACCATGAAACCCCAAGTCCTCCAGCACCTGCACATGCCCCCCCTGCTCGCCACCCCGCTGCACGCCCATTACGACGTGCACCCGCTGTGGCAAGAGGCCAACCCCCAGGCCTTTCTGGCCCAGCACGGCCACCGCTTCAGCGGCTACGTCACCACCGCCCGCTTTGGCGTGGACTTGGCCACGCTGGACGCCCTGCCCCAGCTGAAGGTCATCTCCAGCTTCGGCGTGGGCACCGACGTGCTGCCACTGGACGCCGCCCGTGCCCGGGGCATTGCCGTGGGCTACACCCCCGAGGTGCTGAACGACTGCGTGGCCGACACCGCCTTCGCCCTGCTGCTGGACGTGGCCCGGGGCCTGAGCCACGCCGACCGCTTTGTCCGCAACGGCCAATGGCTGCAAGGCCAGTTCCCCCTGGCCACCAAGGTCAGCGGCAAGCGTCTGGGCATCCTGGGCCTGGGCCGCATCGGCCAGGTGGTGGCCCGGCGCGCCAGCGGCTTCGACATGGACGTGCGCTACCACAACCGCCGCCCCAACCCCGCCGTGCCCTACACCTACGAGCCCCGCCTGGAAGCGCTGGCCGAATGGGCCGATTTTCTGGTGGTCATCAGCGCCGGAGGGCCGGACACCCACAAACTGGTGTCCGCCGACGTGCTGCGCGCACTCGGCCCCAAAGGCTTTTTGGTCAACGTTGCGCGCGGCACGGTGGTCGATGAAGACGCGCTGGTGCAGGCCCTGGAGAGCGGTGGCATCGCCGGTGCCGGGCTGGACGTGTACGTGGACGAACCCCGCGTGCCCACCCGCCTGCTGGCGCTGGACAACGTCGTGCTGCTGCCCCACCTGGCCAGCGCCACCCATGAGACCCGCCAGGCCATGGCCGACCTGGTCGTAGAGAACCTGGACGCCTTCTACGCCAGCGGCGCGGTGCGCCATAGCCCGCTGGGCTGATTGCTATTGATTCAATAGCTGCTTGCGCAAGTGGAATGTGCGGTAGAGCCCTAAAACACCCTCTACCCAAAATCGACGAACAGCGCAGCCAAGCCGGGGCCCGGGCGCACGTGATAATCAGCCCATTCACCGCGTGGGCCGACCCCGCGCCCGCACCGCCCGCTGCCACCTGTGCAGCGGCGTGCCCACCCCACTTGTAGACCTATGGAAAATTTAGACCTGCTCAGCACCCGCGCCCACTGGTATGCCGCCTTTTTTGCGGGCGATACCGACGCCATGGCCCATATCGAAGCCGACTCGTTTTGCGTGGTGCATGAAAGCGGCGTGCAGTCCAAATGGGAACAGCTGCACGGCATCTCCCGCGCCGTGCTGGCCGACCAGTGGTTTCCGACCAGCGTGCGCAAAGAAGACGCCAGCCTGTCCCTGCAAAACCACGGCGAATTCGCCGTCGTATCTGGCCAAAGCCACACCCTGATCGACGACGAACGCCTGGCCAGCGTGTACTTCAGCGAGCTATGGCGCAAACATGCGCAGGGCTGGTTGGTGATGCACCTGCACTACACGCCGGTGCCGGAAGTAGCGGAAGTTATTGCGTAGCGGCCCCGCCCTCAAACCACTGCTGGATCAGCCCCCGCTCGGCGTCGGTGATGCCGGTGGCGTTGTTCATGGGCATGATTTTGGTGACCACGGCCTGCTGGTAAATCGCCTGGGCATGCTGCTGCACCGCGGCGGCAGAGTCCAGTCGCACGTTCTTCATCTGCACCACTGCGCCATGGCACTGGTAGCAGCGCTGGGCCAGCACGGGTTGCAGTTTTTCATAAGAAATAACGGTCTTTGCGCTTATTGCACCGGCGCTGGTAGCTACTGAATCCATAGCAGGCCGCATCCACACGATGGCGCCCACAATCACCGCCACCCCCACCAGCGCATAGCCCAGCGGGTGCCGGTTACGGCCCAGTTTGTAGCCGTGGCGCAGCACGAAGAACTGGCGGATCGCCGCGCCCGCCAGCATCATCAGCACCAGCACCAGCCAGTTCTGCGGGTGGGTATAGGTAAAGCTGTAGTGGTTGCTGAGCATGGCAAACAGCACCGGCAGGGTGAAATAGGTGTTGTGCACGCTGCGCTGCTTGCCGCGCTGGCCGTGGACGGGGTCGACCGGCTGGCCCGCTTTGATGGCGGCCACCACGGTGCG
>CANFZJ010000405.1 GCA_947451445.1 Comamonadaceae bacterium | reverse complement strand
CATCAGCGCACCCGCGCCTATGCCTTGCAGCGCACGGGCACCCGCCAGCTGGGGCAGGCTGTTGGCAAAGGTACACAGCAGCGATGCCACGGTAAACCCCGCCAACCCGCCGATAAAAATGCGCCGGGGGCCCACCAGATCGCCCAGTGCCGCAAACGGCAGCATGCTGGCCACCACCGCCAGCTGGTAAGCGTTGATGACCCAGATCGAGGTGGCCGCAGGCGCCTGCAGATCGGTGGCGATGGCAGGCAACGCGGTGTTGGCAATAGCGGTGTCCAGCGCCCCCAGCGACACCCCCAGCATGATGGCCGCCAGAGCCAGCCATTCGCGGGTGTGAAAGCCGGTGTCGGCAGGGGTGGAAGGCGGGGTGAGGGAGGCGGCGGAAGTCATGTCGAGCATGCAAAAAATGTAGCCACTCTGGGACATTCTTGCAGGAGCGGGGTTAATCGTGCGATGGTGTGCGCTTACATGCCAAATATCCCCCCTGCGCTGGTGGAACGAGCACCAAAAGCTATTAAAACAATAGCGATTTGAAATCTCAAATATCAATCATTTATCTTGAAAATCCCATATACAGCATAGGATTTACCTGCTTATAAAATGTAAGTACTGGAATATCCTGTATTTGGAAACCGAACTGCCCGCTGTTTGTCTCTAAAATCGCGCCTCCATGATTGCCCGCACCGACCTCCAAAACCGCCTCCGCCAGCTCCTCCGCTCCTTCCGTGCCGTCGAATTGGTGGGGCCCCGGCAGGTGGGCAAAACCACGCTGGCGCGCGACTTCGTGGCCACCGACTCACCCAACTACTTCGACCTGGAAAACGCCGCATCGCGCCGCCGCCTGGCCGAACCCATGGCCGCGCTGGCTGACCTGCAAGGGCTGGTGGTGATCGACGAGGTGCAGCACATGCCCGCGCTGTGCGAAGTGCTGCGCGTGCTGATCGACCGCCCTACGCACATCCAACGCAAAGGCCAGTACCTGCTGCTGGGCAGTGCCACACCGCGCGCCATGCACAAGAGCGAATCGCTGCTAGGCCGGGCCGTGACGCTGGAGGTCACCGGCTTCAACCTGAACGAAGTGGGCGCAGACACCGATGCCGCTAACCGCCTGTGGCTGCGCGGTGGCTTCCCCGAGGCGTATCGGGAGCCCTCGGATGCAGTCAGCGCCCACTGGCGCGAAGCGGCCATGCAAAGGTTTTTGTACAGCGACTTGCCGCAGCTGGGCATGAACGTGCCCGCGCCGACCATGCTGCGCTTCTGGCAGATGGCAGCCCAGACCCACGGCCAGACCTGGAACGCGGCCCCCCTGGCGCGCTCGCTGGGCACCAGCGAAACCACGGTGCGCCGCTACCTGGACCACCTGACGCAAACCTTCATGGTGCGCCAACTACCGCCGTGGTTTGAAAATCTGGGCAAACGCCAGGTGAAAGCCCCCAAGCTGTACCTGCGCGATTCCGGCCTGCTGCATACGCTGCTGGGCGTGCAAACGCTGCCGCAGCTGCTGGCACACCCGCTGTGCGGCGCCAGCTGGACCGGCTTTGCGCTGGAACAGGTGCTGCGCATCGCCAAACCCGACAGCGCCTGGACCTGGTCCACCCACGCTGGTGCCCGACTGGACTTGCTGATGCTCAAAGGCAGCCAGCGCATCGGGGTGGAATTCCAGCGTGCCGACGCGCCCAAAGTCACCCAGTCGATGCGCATCGCCCAACGGGACTTGAAGCTGGACGCGCTGTACGTGGTCTACCCCGGCCAGCACCGCTTTGCGCTGACCGATGGCGTGCAAGCCGTGCCGCTGTGGGCCATGTTGCCATGACACGTTTAGCGGTGATTGACTTTGAAACCACCGGCATCTCCCCAGGCCAGGGCGACCGCGCCACCGAGGTGGCCATCGTCATCGTCGAGCGCGGCCAGGTGGTGGACCGCTTCCAGAGCCTGATGAACGCCGGGGTGCGCATCCCCAGCTTCATCACCCAGCTCACCGGCATCAGCAACGCCATGCTGGCCAGTGCCCCCACTGCCGCCCAGGCCATGGCCGAGGCCAGCCGCTTCGTGGGCGACCTGCCGCTGGTAGCGCACAACGCCGCGTTCGACCGCAAGTTCTGGCAGGCCGAGCTGGCCCGCATCGACGACCCTGCCGCCCAGCCCTTTGTGTGCACCCTGCTGCTGTCGCGCCGCCTGTACCCCCAGGCACCGAACCACAAACTCGGCACGCTGGTGGACTACCACAGCCTACCCCGCACAGGCCAGGCCCACCGCGCGCTGGCCGATGCGGAAATGGCCGCCCACCTGCTGGGCCAGATCCAGCACGACCTGCGCCAGCGCTGGGGCGTGGCCGCGCCCCACAGCCAGATGCTGATGGCGGTGCAGCGCTGTGCCAAGGCGGCGGTGGGCAAGCTGCTGGCCCAGCACAAAACTTAGGCATCAAATCGGCCTCTAGCGCTTATTAAATAAGCGTGAGCAGCTCCTAATTTTGTAGTGAGACACATCTGGCTGGTTGGCATCAAAGTTGCACGACTTTGAATGTGCACGGCCCGCGTGCACCAAAGCCGTTCCACCGCCAAAGGTCCGCATGCCCCAGTTTGTCCACACGGTCGGTGCCCACACCTACCGCTTCCGCGATCTCCGTGACTTGCTCGCCAAGGCCACGCCCCTGCGCTCGGGCGACCTGCTCGCAGGCGTGGCGGCGGGCAATGCGCAAGAGCGGGTGGCGGCGCAAATGGCCCTGGCCGATCTGCCACTGGCCACCTTTTTGAACCTGCAGGTGGTGCCCTACGAGAGCGACGAAGTCACCCGCCTGGTCATCGACAGCCATGATGCCGCCGCCTTCGCCCCCATCCGCCACCTGACCGTGGGCGACTTCCGCAACTGGCTGCTGAGTGACCCGGTCGACAGCGCCACGCTGGCCGCGGTATCCCCCGGCATCACGCCCGAAATGGCGGCGGCGGTGAGCAAGATCATGCGCAACCAGGATTTGATTCTGGTGGCCAAAAAGTGCCGTGTCATCACCGCCTTTCGCAACACCATCGGGCTGGAGCAGCGCCTATCCACCCGCCTGCAGCCGAACCACCCCACCGACGACACCAGCGGCATCGCCGCCAGCGTGTTGGATGGCTTGCTCTACGGCAGCGGCGATGCGGTGATAGGCATCAACCCGGCCACCGACAACGTGCCACAGGTGGTG
>CANFZJ010000404.1 GCA_947451445.1 Comamonadaceae bacterium | reverse complement strand
TCTCGACGGCCACCTCTATCCTGAAAACCAGGAAAAACTCATCATCACCGCCGCCCCTTATGGCCCCGAGTGGATTCCTTCGGACTACCCCGAAGACATCCCGGTCACGATGGAAGAACAGATTCAAAAGGCGGTGGACTGCTACAACGCCGGTGCCACCGTGCTGCACCTGCATGTGCGCGAACTCGATGGCAAGGGCAGCAAGCGCCTGTCCAAGTTCAACGAGCTGATCGCCGGGGTGCGCCAAGCCGTGCCCGACATGATCATCCAAGTCGGCGGCTCGATCTCGTTCGCACCGGTCGGTGAAGGCGAGATCGCCAAGTGGTTGTCCGACGACACCCGCCACATGCTGGCCGAGCTGGACCCCAAGCCCGATCAGGTCACGGTGACCATCAACACCGTGCAGATGAACGTGATTGAGCACATGGAAGAAGCCGATATCGCGGGCACCTCCATGGCCACACCCGAAGGCCGCCGTGCCTACAGCGAGATGGTGGTGCCCTCCAACCCCGCCTGGTACGAAGAGCACATCCGCCGCCTGAGCGCCGCAGGCATCCAGAGCGCGTTTCAGTTCTACAACCTCAACAGCTTCGAGACCGTCGAGCGCCTGATGCGCCGCGGCGTCTACAAAGGTCCGCTGGTTTGCAACTGGGTCGCCATCAGCGGCGGTATGGACGCGCCCAACGTCTACAACCTGGCCAACTTCCTGCGCGCCATCCCCGACGGCACCAAGCTCACGGTGGAAAGCAGCATGCGCAATGTGCTGCCGATCAACATGATGGGCATCGCCATGGGCCTGCATGTGCGCTGCGGCATCGAAGACAACCTCTGGAACCAGACACGCACTGCCAAAATGACCACGGTCGAGCAGATCGAACAGCTGGTGCGCATCTCCCGCGAGTTCGGCCGCGAGATTGCCACGGGCAAGGAAGCCCGCGAACTCCTGAAGATCGGCGTGTTCTACGACACCGTCGAAGAATCGCTGGCCGCCAACGGCTTCTCGCCCAACCGCAACGGCGGCAACCAGGGCTTTTTGCGCAAGGCGGCCTGATGCCCGTCGCGCCAAGCGCCTCGGTGCAGATCGATGTGTACTTCGATCTGATCTGCCCCTGGTGCTGGATCGGCAAAAAGCACCTGGACACCGCACGCCGCCAGCTGGCCGAGCGCCAGCCGGGCGTGCAGGTTCAGCTGCGCTGGCATTCGGTGCAGCTGATCCCCCAGACGCCACCGCAGGGCTGGCCTTACCAAGCGTTTTACGAACACCGGCTCGGCGGCCCCGAGGCGGTGCGTGCGCGCCGCGCACAGGTTCAGGCCGCAGCGGCCCGTGCCGGTCTGACGATCCACCACGAACGCATTGCCGTGTTCCCCAACACCTGGCGTGCCCACCGCCTGCTGGCCTTCGCCGCGCAGCAACACCCCAAGCAGCACGAATCGCTGTTGAACGCCCTGTTCGAGGCTTTCTTTGTGCAGGGTCTCGACATCGGCGACGACCAAGTTCTGGCATCTCTGGCGCAAGCCCATGGCGTGGACAGCGCCGAAGCCGAAGCCCTCGATGCGCCACCGATTTGGGCCTTGCCCGGCGGAGCCTCGGGTGTGCCGCTGTTTGTCTTCAACCAACGTGAAGCCGTGTCCGGCGCACAGCCTCCCGAGGCCTTGCTCGCCGCTGGCCAGAGCCTTGCCTGAAAGCCCCTGAAAGCTCCCGATGTCCCCCACTGTTTTGATCGTTCCCGGTCTGCGCGACCACGTGGAAACCCATTGGCAAACATGGCTCGCAGCCCAACTGCCCCAAGTGTGCACCGTGCCGCCGATGGGCCGCGAAGACCTCGACTGCAGCCAACGCGTGCAAGCCATCGAAGCGGCCATGGCGACCATCACCGAGCCGGTGGTGCTGGTGGCGCACAGCGGCGGCTGCGTGATGGTGGCGCACTGGGCGCACACCAGCGCGCATGCGCACCGCGTGGTGGGTGCCCTGCTGGCCACACCGCCCGACTTTGACCAGCCCATGCCCGAGGGCTACCCCACACTGGCCGCGCTGCAGGCCGGTGGCTGGCTGCCGGTACCGCGCAAGCCTTTGCCGTTTCGCAGTCTGGTCGCTACCAGCGACAACGACCCGCTGGCGGATCGTGCGCGTGTTCTGGCACTGGCAAAGGACTGGGGCAGCGAGACCGTGGACCTGGGGGCGGTCGGTCACCTCAACCCGGCCTCGGGCTATGGCGAATGGCCCATGGCCCGGGTTTTGATTGACCAGTTATCTGTTACGCCTGAGCAGATGGCATCGCGTCATTTGACAGTCATGGGGTTATCCCTTGAAGGCATAGCACGTGTCGTCAATAGATAAATCTCTGTCACAAATAGGTAAATGAAGTTCCATCAATTCAAGAAAAATCGCGTCTTGGAATCGCTTGCACTCAAAATTTTCCAATGAGCATCCAAATTTCATCCACTTTATTCAACGAGGAGACTTTATGAACAAAAAATTGAATCTACTGGCCGTCGCTGCCCTGAGCTGTGTTGGCGTCGCCCAAGCACAAAACAGTGTTGAGTTTTACGGGGCACTCGATGCTGGCGTGTTGAACATGTCCTCCAGCACTGCCAGCCCAGCCTATACACCGACTACTGCTGACGCAGGAAAATCCACAGGCATCAAAGACGGCGGCATTGGCGGTAGCAACTTGGGCATCAAAGGGCAACGCGACATGGGCAATGGCAACAAGGCCTATTTCCAGTTGCAGGGCAACATCAAACTCAACGATGGCGCCACCGGCGGTGCTAATTCTGCGGGCACCACAACAAACTTCAACCAAATGGCCCTCATCGGGTTGTCTGGCAAAGCAGGTGATTTGAAACTGGGTCGCCAAGTCGCCCCCATGTACTTTGCCATGGCCAGTACGGATGCCCGTGGTGCCCGTTACTTTGGTTCTACGTTGACAACATTGGTCGGCATGAACAGCGCTACTCGCGCTTGGAATGGCACGGGTAATGCTATGTTTGGCACCGTCTACAACGACAACTCATTGACCTACACGTCCCCCAAGTTCGCCAACACCACAGTCAGCGTTCAGCACGTTTTTGGCAACACGAACGGCAACGACAGCGCCAATGCCCAAGACTCAATCACCGCGATGTACAGCGATGGCGGGTTGCGCCTATCGGCGCTGTACTACAACGGTAAGGGCAATGGTGCTGTTGGCACTGGC
>CANFZJ010000403.1 GCA_947451445.1 Comamonadaceae bacterium | reverse complement strand
ATCTTGCTGATCAGTTCGCGCAGCATGACCTTTTCGGTGGCGTTCATGCCGGCGGCGGGTTCGTCCAGCGCGATCAGTTGCGGGTCGGTGGCCAGGGCGCGGGCGATTTCCAGGCGGCGCTGGTCACCGTAGCTCAGGGTGCGGGCCTTGTAGTCGGCCAGTTTGCCAATGCCCACATAGTCCAGCAGCTCCTGGGCGCGCTGGGCAATTTCTTGCTCTTCGCGCTTGAAGCTAGCGGTGCGCAGCAGTGCGCCCAGCAGGCCCGAATGGGTGCGAATGTGGCGGCCCACCATCACGTTTTCCAGGGCCGTCATGTCAGCGAACAGGCGGATGTTCTGGAAGGTGCGCGCAATGCCCGCCTTGGCGACTTCGTGCACCGCCGTGGGGGAATAGGGTTTGCCTGCCAGCTCAAAAGTACCGCTGTCGGGCGTGTACAGGCCAGTGATCACGTTGAAGAACGTGGTCTTGCCGGCGCCGTTGGGGCCGATCAGGCCGTACACCTGGCCGCGCTTGATGGTGATGCCCACGTCGCTCAGGGCTTGCAGGCCGCCGAAGCGTTTGGAGATGCCTGCTACCCGCAGGACCACGTCGTTGTTGTTGGTATCTGTCATGGTGGTGTTCCTTACTTGGCCTTCAACGATTTGCCGTGCTCAGGCGCAGGCCACAGGCCACGGGGACGCAGCAGCATGACGACGATCATGGCCACGGCGATCAGCAATTGGCGCAGGATGGCCGAGTCCAGCCGTCCGTCGGTCATGGCTTGCAACGGGCCCGCCAAATAGCGCAGCACTTCGGGCAGGGCCGACAACAGCACCGCCCCCAAAATCACGCCCGGCAGGTGGCCGATACCGCCCAGCACCACCATGGCGACGATCATCACCGACTCCATCAGGCTGAAGGATTCGGGCGACACAAAGCCCTGGAACGCGGCAAACAGCGTGCCGGACACGCCGCCAAAGGTAGCGCCCATGCCGAAGGCCAGCAGCTTCATGTTGCGGGTGTTGATGCCCATGGCCTTGGCGGCGATTTCGTCTTCGCGGATGGCCATCCAGGCACGTCCGATGCGCGACAGCTCCATGCGGTGGCACAGCACCACGCTGATCGCTACCAGCGCCAGGAACAGGTAGTAGTACAAGCTGACCGAGGCGAACTGGAAGCCCATCACCTCTAGCGGCTTGCCCAGGTTGATACCGAAGAACTTCAGCGAGTCGATCTGGTTCAAGCCCTTGGGGCCGTTGGTGATGTTGACGGGCTGGTCCAGGTTGTTCAAGAACACGCGGATGATTTCACCAAAACCCAGGGTCACGATGGCCAGATAGTCGCCGCGCAGCTTGAGCGTGGGCGCACCCAGCAGCATGCCAAACAGGCCTGCAATCGCAGCACCCACCGGCAAGATCAGCCACAAGGGCATGTGCAGTCCATCGGGGAACATGGCAGCAATGGCGGGGAACGAGTCGGTCAGGTGCGGCGATGCCAGCAGGCCATAGGTATAAGCGCCCACAGCGAAAAAGGCCACGTAACCCAGATCGAGCAAACCGGCAAAGCCGACCACGATGTTCAGGCCCAAAGCCAGCAGCACGTAGATCAGGGCCATGTCGGCAATGCGCACCCAGGCGTTGCCAAAGCTTTGCAACAGCAGCGGCAACAGCAGCAAGGCCACAGTGCCGATGAGAAATTTGGTTGTTTTGTTGTTTTGCATGGTGGTGCTCCTTTTAGGCCCGGTCGGCCACGCGTTCACCCAGCAAGCCCGATGGGCGCAGGGTCAGCACGATGATCAACACGATGAAGGCAAAAATATCGGAATACTGGCTGCCCAGCACGCCACCGGTGAGCTGGCCGATGTAGCCCGCGCCGATGGACTCGATCAACCCCAGCAAAATGCCACCCACCACCGCACCGGCCAGGTTGCCAATGCCGCCAAACACGGCTGCAGTGAAGGCTTTCAAGCCGGGCAAGAAGCCCATGGTGTGCTGCACCGTACCGTAGTTGGATGCATACATGACACCGGCAATGGCGGCCAGCACCGCGCCGATGATGAAGGTGGCCGAGATCACCATGTCCGGCTTGACGCCCATCAGGGCTGCCACGCGGGGGTTTTCAGCGGTGGCGCGCATGGCGCGCCCCAATTTGGTGTAGTTGACCAACCAGACCAGCACCGCCAACGACACGGCCGTCAGGCCCAGAATCAGAATCTGCGTGGGGGTGATGACCGCACCACCAATATTGAACGGCGTGGCCGGCAACAGCGTGGGATACGGTTTGTAGTTGGGCTTCCAGATGATCATGGCCAGCGTTTGCAACAGGATGGACATGCCGATCGCGGTGATCAAGGGGGCCAACTTGGGACTGTTGCGCAAGGGGCGGTAGGCCACTTTTTCGATGATGAAATTGAGCGTGGCCGAGACCACGCAGGCAATCACCAGCGAGATCAACAGCAGCACCCAGCCTGGCGTACCGGGCATGGCGTCTTTCATCAAACCGATGATGGTCCAACTGGTCAGCGCACCGACCATCAGCACCTCACCGTGCGCAAAATTGATCAAATTAATGATCCCGTACACCATCGTGTAGCCCAGGGCTACCAAGGCATACATGCTGCCCAGTACCAGACCGTTGATGATCTGCTGTAGCAAGATATCCATAAGTATTTCTCCGTTGAGTGATTGCCGCCACAGGTCGCTGTTGCTTTGAACCAAAGCACAAAACATGTCTTGTGGACGCAGCGGCTAGTTAGCAAAAAACCCGCCAATTTCAAGCAGGGGCGGGTTCTGTGGCGCATTGTATCCAGCACGAAACGGGCCAAAACCGGGGGTTTTGGCCGTATTTACCCTTGAAAACACAGGGATTAGCGGGTTTGCCAAAGTATTAGCAATACTAATTATGCAAATACATCAACGCGTCCAGCTTATCGGGCATACAGACTTGCAAACCGTGCTGGACTCAGGGTTTTCCAGCGTCGGCATCCAGTTGGCGCAGGTGTGCCAGCTTTTCGGCGATCTTGCTCTCCAGGCCGCGTGGCACGGGCTGGTACCAACCGGGCTCGGGCATGCCGTCGGGCAGATAACTCTCCCCTGCGGCGTAGGCTCCAGGCTCGTCGTGGGCGTAACGGTATTCCCGGCCGTGGCCCAGTTCTTTCATCAACTTAGTCGGCGCATTGCGCAGATGGACCGGCACTTCGCGCGACTTGTCCTTTTTGATGAAGGCCT
>CANFZJ010000402.1 GCA_947451445.1 Comamonadaceae bacterium | reverse complement strand
CACCGTCCAGCGCTCCACGCCGCCACGGCCGGGCTTGCTGGACTCGCGTGCCAGCCAGGCAATACGGTGGTGGTTGCTGCGGGCAGCATTCCACTGCGGGCCCAGGTGCGCCATGGTGGGTTGCACGGCCTGGGGGAAGGCCAGCATCAGGGTCCAGCAGGGGGCGACCTGCACGCGGCGTATGTCGCGCACCAGGCGCGCTGCCTGCGCGGATTTTTGCAGCAAGTCTTCGGTTTGCGGGTGCGGCATGGCCAACACCACGGCGTCAAAGCCGGAGAACACGTGCTGGGCCTCGGGCGACCCTGGCATGCCGGTGGTGCGCAGCTGCCATTGCTTTTTGTTCAACGGGTCGCGTTCGATGCGGGTAACCTGGGTTTCCAGCTCCAGGCGCTGGTCGTCCAGCAAGGGCTTGGCCCAATGTTTGACCAGTGCATTCATGCCCGGTGCGGGGACCCAGTGCGGGTCGCGGGTGGGCAGGGCGGCGGACGCCACGCCGCCAAAGGTGTCCAGCACCCGGACCGAGGCGGCGCTCCAGGCTTTGGGGATGCCTTTGGCGGTTTCCAGCGCCAGTGCAAAACGCGGGTCACGCACGGTGTAGTACTGCGCGCCGTGGTCAAACGTGCCAAATGCGGTGCTGCGGGTGGACATGCGCCCGCCTACGCCCCGGCTTTTGTCAAACACCGATACGTTGTGGCCGGCCTGCATCAGCGTGCGGGCACAGGCTATGCCTGCCATGCCGGCACCGATGACGGCGATTTGTCGGGGAACGGTAGCGCTGGTTTTGGATGTCATAGGTCTTGTCTTTATTAAAAGGGCTACGGGTGGATGACCAGACACACTCTACACGCACTGACACATAGTTTTGCTAGGACTGGACCTAGCACCTGGCTGGCGGCCCTTTGGGCCTTCCGGCGGGCGCTGTGTCAGTCCTGCGGCACATTCAGGGCACTTCTATAAATTCAATTAGTTGCTCTGCTGGCGCTCTAGCAGTGCCGCGCGGGTGGCCGGGCTTTTCAGCTGCTGTAGCCACCACTGCAGCGCCCGCCCGTGGGTGCTGCCCGCCTCCGCGCGCCAGGCGTAGCTGATACGGACCAGGCGGTTGGGGCGCTCCATCACGCGACTGACCAGGCGACCGGTTTCCAGGTAGGGGCGGGCCAGGCCTTCGGGTAAAAAGCCACAGCCCAGGCCGCGTAGATGGGCCTCCAGCTTGGTGCGCATATTGGGCACGGTAAACACGTCCTGCCCGCCCAGCAGGCCAAAGGTCAGGGCGTTGCCGCGCTGGGTCGAGTCGGCTACAGCCACGGCGCGGTGCTGCTGGACCAGGCTGTCGGTCAGCGGTTCGGGGGCATTGGCCAGCGGGTGGTGCGGGGCCACGGCAAAGATGAAGTCCATGTCGCCCAGCGGCTCGCCCAGGATCTGGCTGCTGGTATTGGTTTCCATGGCCACGCCAATCGACAGGTCGGCCTGGCCGGAGACCAGCGCCTCCAGCGTGCCGTACAGCACCTCTTCGCGCAGTTTGACCCGGGTGGGCGGGTTGAGCGCAAAAAAAGACTCGCACAGCTCCATGACGGTGGCGCGCGAGATGACGCTGTCCACCGCAATCGTCAGCTGCGGTTCCCAGCCGGTGGCCACGCGTTTGACGCGGTTGGCCACGGCGTCAATATCGTCCAGCAGGCGCTGGCCTTCGCGCAGCAGCTCGGCCCCGGCTACGGTCAGGCGGGCCTGGCGCGAGCTGCGGTCAAACAGCAGCACGTCCAGCGCGTCTTCGATCTGGCGCACCCGGTAGGTCAGCGCGCTGGGCACCTGGCCCAGGCTGCGGGCGGCGGCGGCAAAGCTGCCCTGGGCCTGGATGGTGACCAGCATGGAGAGTGCGTCCGGGGTGAGTACATCGCGTGCAGTTTGCATGGTGGCCTGTGTTTGATTCAATTTTTTCGAATGATGCCATCAAACGGCATGGACGGCTAGCGCGCCTGCGGAGCCTAAAGTTCAGTCCATGGATTCGCGACGCGGATCTCAACACAGAAGGAGTTGCATATGCTGACTGTTCGCAAATCACAAGACCGGGGCTACGCCGACCATGGCTGGCTCAAGTCGCACCACAGCTTTTCGTTCGCGGGTTACTTTGATGCAGACCACATGGGCTGGGGCAATCTGCGGGTCATCAACGAAGACACCATTACCCCCGGCGCGGGCTTTGGCACCCACGGCCACCGCGACATGGAAATCATCAGCTACGTGCTGCAGGGCAACCTGGCGCACAAGGACACCATGGGCAACGTCAAGGGTATTCCGCCCGGTGACGTGCAGCGCATGAGTGCAGGCCGGGGCGTGCAGCACAGCGAGTTCAACCACGCGGCCGACGCTACGACCCACTTCTTGCAAATCTGGATCGAGCCGAACGCGAAGGGTATCGCCCCTAGCTACGAGCAAAAGACCTTTGCCGATAGCGAAAAGCGCGGTGTGCTGCGCCTGGTGGCCTCTCCCGATGGGGCGCAAGGCTCGGTCACCATCCATGCCGACGCGGCCCTGTACGCCGGTTTGCTGGACGGTGCAGAGTCCGCCACCCTGGCGCTGAACCCGGCCCGCAAGGGCTATGTACACCTGGTCAGCGGTGCGCTGCAGGTCAATGGCATCGCGCTGGTGACGGGTGACGCGGTGTTGATCGAAAACGAAGCCGAGCTGGTGTTGAACAACGCCAAAGACGCTGAAGTCCTAGTTTTTGACCTGGCATCTTAATTTTTTAATTTGAAAGGAAACCGTATGTTTAAAGCACTCCAAAACCCCCTGAGCCTGTTGGGCCGCATCTTGCTGGCCGCGTTGTTTTTGCCTGCGGGCATTGGCAAAATCGCCGGGTTTGCCGGTACCGTGGGCTATATCAGCTCGGCCGGTTTGCCGTTCCCCACACTGGCGGCGCTGGTGGCCATCGTGGTGGAAGTGGGCGGCGGTCTGGCATTGGTATTCGGTTTGGCTACCCGTTGGGTGGCATTGGCTTTGTCGGTCTTTACACTGGCGGCCAGCGTTTCGTTCCACGCCTTTTGGGCCGTGCCTGCAGATGCGGTGATGGTGACCCAGCTGCTGTTCGTGAAGAACATCGCCGTCATCGGTGGCCTGCTGACGCTGGCCGCCTGGGGTGCAGGTGCTTGGAGCGTGGACGCTCGCCGGGCTTGATTTGTCGGTGACCATGCCCAGTTCCACGGGGTTTGGCTTAGTAGTGTGTTGGTTGTTTT
>CANFZJ010000401.1 GCA_947451445.1 Comamonadaceae bacterium | reverse complement strand
GGCCGGGTCGGTGCTCTCGGTGCGGAAGGCCTGCAGCACGCGGGGCAGCAGTTTGTCCTGGCAATAGGCCGCAGACGCATCACGCACCATGCGTTCGTCGTCACTGAGTTGCTGGTCGAGCAAGAACGGGTCTTGCCATTGGAAGGCGGCGTGGGCCATGGGAAGCTCTCCTGGGGGGTGGGTCGGCGCACCAGCCGTGCGCGGTATGCCCCATGGTAGTGTCAGCCACGACGTTTACGCAAACGATGAATCGTCACCCAGTTATGAGTTAAGTGAATTTTTAACTTTCAAAAGTCTAAAACTACGCATCGCCAAATTGGCGAATAGGTCATGTTTTTATTGATAAAAGCTATTATTCTTGCAAAACCCCATACGGACTCACAAAGATATTATGTGAATTTCTCACTGCGTCTAGCCCATGCTCTGACGAAACTGCTACAGCTAACCGTCGGCGCTGGCATGCGTTTTATGGAATGAAGCCATATCGCTGCTGCAAGCCGACCAAACAGTAGAAACCGTCGCGCGGGGCCTGGACGAAGGCAGCGCATCTATCTACCTCATCAGCATGTTCTACCAACTGATGGGCGTGAGGCCGGATGAATTTCGCAATGGGGCAGTGGAGATGCTGGACAGGGCCAGCAAGTTCATGATCTCCTGGGCAGTAGAGCCAGGAATGCGAAGTGGATGAATGCACACTGGCTTTAAGCCAATACTCTCGGTTATTCCGCAATCACCGGTTTTCACCGATCAGGCAGAACTGTACCCTTAATCCAGCGCCGGGGCATGACTTTGGAGTTCTGCAGTTCGCCTCGCTTGGCTAGCTGCAAGATGAGGTTGAATGCCCGAGACCGACCTGCCCGCGTCTTAGCGCTTTACCCACATCGCATACACGTTCTTCACGCTCTGCGCTTCAGCCTGTCTCGGGCCACTCCAACCTGATTTTAAAAGCCCGCTCCGGCGGGCTTACACCTTCTTCTTTGACGCCCCTGGATCAGAAAGGCATCATCAAATGTGCCGAGAACGACTGGTTCAGAAAGCCTGTAGTGCGGTACTCCGCGTCGTACCGCACGGTCATCTTCATTCCCTTTTCGTTCAGCATTTGCAAGCCAAGGCCAGCACGTACAAGCCAAGGGGAGGAGTTCAGTCCCTTCGTCACAAAGGCCGAGCCGCCCCCGACAAAAGTGGATGTTGACTCTGCCTGCTTGCCCGTCAGGTCATAGCCAGCAGCCACATTCCCCAGCAACTTGAGCTTATCCGTCACGGCGTAGGACAATTTGACATCACTCGACAATAGCAACTCTTCATAATTTGCTGCGTCAACGGCCAGATTGAGCGATTCGGCTCCGGACTCCGTGTAGCCTGATGTACGCACCTTCGTGTAGTCCAAATGCACCGAAGGAGCGACACCCGCACGCTCAGAAATCGTGAACAGACGGCCGATTCCCCCGCCCACGTGAGCCGACCAACTATCGAAACTCGACTTGGCATTTCGGTTCAATCCACCAAAATTGATCGCACGGCTACCTTCGTGATCGCTTTTCCCCAGGTCCACCTGGTAGTCGATGTCTGTGACGGGATCAAGGTTGTAGGTGCCGTAACCTGCCAGCTGATAGGTGTCAATCTGGATACTTTGTGGAGCCACGTTCAAGCTGCCATCAAGCTGGGTCCTGGCATAAGTGAAAGCGCCGCCCAAGCGTGTACGGGCACCGACTGCAGAATCCGCACCGATAACCAGCCCCTGTGTCTTGGAATCAAATCCGGCGAAGCTATCGCGGTTGTTCTGCGATGCCCACGAACCAAAAGGCTTGGCCCATACTTGGCGGTCACCCAAGAAATCATCACCTGAAGACAAGCCCCGGTTTACGTCCATTCGCGACTGAATGATGCGATTCATACCGTGCAATACATTGGTGGTGGCCTGGGCAATTCCGCCAGCCAACAGCGGCAGTGTTTGGCGCACCGCATCAGAAACCTGTTGCTGGGTGGGTAGTACGCCCAAAGCTGTCACCACATTGGCCAAGTCACCCACGGGGTTGGTCATGCCCACAAAGGTATCCAATACGCGCGCAGCGCCCAGACCTTGGATATTGCCAACAGATAAAACGGCTTGAGTGACCCCGGTCGAAACAGGGGAGGAGGGACTGTCTTGGGACGCTGCGCATGCGTGTCCAGCAAGAACCGTACATAGATCTACTGCATTGCCATTTTTGACGGCCAGAAAGTCATACAGCGCACTGTTATCCGTAACTGCAAATGTGCCGTCAGAACTCAGCGTACCCGCCGAAATCACATTCGACAACACTGTTGCATTGGCAATTGAAGGGCTTCCAATGACGTTAACGTCAATTTTGGCATTGCTGGGCAAGCTTGCCGCGCCAGTCACCGATAATTTTCCGTAACTCGAAGCACTGGCAACGCTGGTGCGGAAAGTAGCGGCAGCGTCCTGGCTGTAAGTGCCTGCTGTGAGCGTGCCCGCAGCCGCAGATGAACCCGCCAGCACAGTCCCGTTGTTGGTCAGCAGACCGGTAATTGAGCCAAAGCCCGACAAGGTAGCCCCTGTTGAGGCGGTCGTTGCACCGGCAACTGCGGCGCTGGAGTGGGTCGCATCCCCGATCACCAACTCGCCAGCCTGAACCGCAGTTAGTCCAGTGTAAGTATTGTTGCCATTCAGAACCTGCGTCCCTGCGCCTTGCTTGACCAGTCCGCCTGTGCCGTTAAGGGTTCCAGAAAAACTATCCGCCGCAGCCGAAAGTGTCAAGGTCTTACTGCCCATTGCAACCGTACCGGTGCCAGACAATGTTTTGATCGTCGCCCCCGTGGTAGCAGCCGAGATATCGAAAGCTCCATCGTCGACAACGCCACTTGACGCAGCAATCGTGCCGGTGGAGGAAAGCACCAGCGTGCCACTGTTGATGGTGGTTGCGCCCGTATAAGTATTAACCCCAGACAGCGTCAGCGTGCCAGCGCCGGATTTCACGAGCGAGCCGGCAGATACACCGTTACCCATAACCCCCTGAATCGTTGTCGTAGTGCTGTTGGCCACATCAATCGTTGACGCACCAGCGAGGTAGAACGCACGTCCGTTGGCCAGTGTTGTGGTTGCAGTGACTGCCAACGTTGACCCGTTCGACATCACCACATCGTTCGCGACATTGCCGAGGTTGCCGGTCGCGGCAATCGAAAGAGTGCCTTCGGAGATATTGACGTTGCCAATAAAGTTATTGGTAG
>CANFZJ010000400.1 GCA_947451445.1 Comamonadaceae bacterium | reverse complement strand
GTGGTGGACCGCGACCGCATCACCTGCTCCGGTGGCACCGTGCCGCTGCATTTGATGCTGCACCTGATCCGCGCCCGGCATGGGGCCAAGCTGGTGATGGATGTGTCCGAGCAGTTTGTGGTGGAGCGCCTGCGCGCCAGCAACGACCGCCAGCGCATTCCCCAGCCCGAGTGCATAGGCCCCGGCTACCAGCACCTGACCGAAGCCGCCGAAATCATGGCCGCCAACATCGAGGAGCCGCTGCCCCTGGCCGAACTGGCCAGCGCCATCGCCCTGTCGCTGCGCCAGCTGGAGCGGCTGTTCCACCGCTACTTCAGCATGAACCCGGCGCAGTACTACATGAACCTGCGCCTGCGCCGCGCCCAGGAGCTGCTCACGCACAGCAGCCTGCCCATCATGCAGGTGACGGTGGCCTGCGGCTTCCAGTCCTCGTCGCACTTTTGCAAGGCCTACCGCAGTTTGTTCGGCCATTCGCCCAGCGAAGAACGCCGCCGCCACGCTGGCGCCGCCGCCAAGCCACGCGCACCGGCTTGGCAGGAGCGCCCGGCAGCATCCGTCACCGCCATCCGGGCTGCCTGACATTTGCTACAAATAAAATAGCGCCCTGCGCATGTCCAATATGCGCAGAGTGCTATTTTTATGTGGATAAACGGATCAGGGTATCTGCGCGATACGCAGCAGGTTGGTCGTGCCAGAGGTGGCGAACGGCATGCCGGCCGAAATCACCACCGTTTGTCCAGCCGTGCCGAAGCCTTCCTTCAGCGCGGTGCGACCCGCCAGGTCGGTCATTTCCGGCACGTCGGCCACGTCGTGGCACAACACGGCATGGACACCCCAGACCAGCGCCAGACGGCGCGCCGTGGCGAGTTGCGGGGTCATCCCGATGATGGGGGCCTCTGGCCGTTCGCGCGCCATCCGCAGGGCCGAATAGCCGGAGCGGGTGTAGGCCACGGTGGCAGCAGCGTGGAGCAGGCCGGTCACATGGCGCATGGCGGACCCGATGGCGTCGGCGGCCAGCGGCTGCGGATCGGGGCGCGACGCGTCGATGGATGTACGGTAGTTCGGGTCTGCTTCGGTGTGGCGGATGATGCGGCCCATCATGTGCACCGCCTCGACGGGGTAGCGGCCACTGGCCGATTCGGCCGAGAGCATGACGGCATCGGCACCTTCGTAGACCGCGGTCGCCACGTCCGAGGCTTCGGCCCGCGTGGGCACCGGCGCGCCCACCATCGACTCCAGCATCTGGGTGGCCACAATCACCGGCTTGCCCGCTTTGCGGCAGGCCCGAATGATGCGCTTCTGGATGGACGGCACCTGCTCGGCAGGCAGCTCCACCCCCAAATCGCCGCGGGCCACCATGACCGCGTCGCTTTCCGCCACGATGGCGTCCAGCGAGGCAATGGCGGCGGGCTTTTCCAGCTTGGAGACGATGCCCGCACGGCCACCAACGAGGGTGCGCACCTCGACCACATCTTCGGGCCGCTGCACAAACGACAGCGCAACCCAGTCCACGCCCAGTTGGAGCCCGTAGGCCAGGTCGGCACGGTCTTTCTCCGTCAAGGCAGACAACGGCAGCACCACGCCGGGGACGTTCACGCCCTTGCGGTCCGACAGCGTGCCGCCGTTGACCACGCGGGTGTCGGCAAAGTCGGGGCCGAATGAGGCCACCCGCAGGCGCAGGCGGCCGTCGTCCAGCAGCAGCTCGGTGCCGACCTCCAGGGCCGCAAAAATCTCGGGGTGGGGCAAGGCGACCCGGCTTGCGTTGCCTGGCGTTGCGCTGTCCAGATCCAGCCGGAAGGCTGCGCCGTCGGCCAGGGTGATGGGGCCGCCGGGGAAGGTGCCGATGCGCAGCTTCGGCCCTTGCAGGTCGAGCAGAACGCCGATCGGACGGCCGCTGTCGCGTTCGATGCCGCGGATCAGGTCCAGGCGGCGCTTGTGGTCCTCTTGCTTGCCGTGGCTGAAGTTCAGCCGAAAAACGTCCGCACCGGCCTCAAAGAGTGCCTGGATGGTGGCTTTGTCGTCGCTGGCCGGGCCGAGGGTGGCCACGATTTTGGCGTGCTTGTTTCTACGCATATCTGTTCAGTTGCTCCGGTGGGTAGGGGTATCGCCAGCGCATGCATCCGGCTCACCGGCGATGAAGATGGCGCGAAAGTCATTCACATTGGTCCAGGTGGGGCCAGTCACCACCGAGTCGCCCAGCGCCTCGAAGAAACCGTGCCCGTCGTTATCGTCCAGGCACTGGCGTGGCCGCAGGCCCTGTGCCCAGGCGCGGCGCAGCGTGTCGGGGCCGAGCACCGCGCCCGCAATCTCCTCCTGCCCATCGACGCCGTCGGTGTCGCCCGCCAGGGCATGCACACCGGGTTCGGCGTTCAGTGCCACACCCAGTGCCAGTAAAAACTCGACATTGCGCCCGCCGCGCCCCTGGCCGCGCACCGTGACGGTGGTTTCACCGCCGGACAGCAGCACGCAGGGTGGCGCAAAGGGCTGCGCCCGGCGGGCCACTTGCAAGGCGATGCCGGCCATGGTCTTGGCCACGTCGCGGGCCTCGCCCTCGATCGCATCGCCCAGAATGTGCACCGCCCAGCCCGCTTGGCGGGCGACGTCCGCGGCGGCCTCCAGGGCCATCTGCGGGGTGGCGATGAAACGCGTTTCAATCGCCGGCAACCGCGGGTCGTCGGCCTTCACGCTTTCGGCCTGGCCGCTTTCCAGCAGGGCCAGCGCAGCGGGCGGAATGGCGATGTCGTAGCGGCGCAGGATGTCCAGCGCGTCGGCGCAGGTGGTGGGGTCGGCCACCGTGGGGCCCGAGGCGATGTCCACGGGCGCGTCGCCGGGCACGTCCGAGAGCAGCAAATTCAGCACCCGGGCGGGGTAGCAGGCTGCGGCCAAGCGACCGCCCTTGATGGCCGACAGGTGGCGGCGCACGCAGTTCATTTCACGGATGCTGGCCCCGCTGGCCAGCAGCGCACGGTTCAGTGCCTGCTTGTCGGCCAGGGTCAGCCCCGGCAGCGCCAGCGGCAGCAGCGACGAGCCGCCACCGGACACCAGGCAGAGCACCAGGTCGTCCGGGCTGAGGCCCTGCACCAGGCCGAGCATGCGCCGGGCGGCCGTTGCGCCCGCCGCGTCGGGCACGGGGTGGGCGGCTTGCACGATCTCGATGCGGCTGCACGGCACTTCGTAGCCGTAGCGCGTCACCACCAAGCCGCTCAGTTCGCCGGGCCAGTGCGCCTCC
>CANFZJ010000399.1 GCA_947451445.1 Comamonadaceae bacterium | reverse complement strand
GGCAGACCTGGCTGACACCAGGGTGCAGCGCCAGGTGTTCCATCACGGCCCGCTCCAGGCTGCTGGCCGAGGCAAAGTCCAGCTCGGCATCCATGCGCAGCGCGTACAGGTGGGGCGCCAGCGGGGGCAGGTTCCACAGGTGGCGGTCGCGCAGGCTGCCGTCGGGGTGCAGTCCAATTTCGATGATGCGCGGGTGCAGCCGGTGGTACAAAAAGTGCGACAAACCCAGCAGCAGCCCGGCCAACACACCCCAGTACAGCCGGGGGGCGGTAGCCAATGTCAGTACAAACGTGCTGACGCTGGTGATGGCCTCCACCGGGGCAGCACGCCAGATGTTGCGAAACTCGACCGGTTTGATGAGGTTGGAGATGGCGGCCACCACCACCGCTGCCAGTACGGCTTGCGGCACGTGGTACAGCGCTGGGGTGAGCCACAGCAGCACCAGCAGCACCAGCAATACCGAGAAGATGGTCGCCCAACCGGTCTTGGCCCCTGCGTACAGGTTGATGGCCGAGCGTGAAAAAGACGAACTGGTCGGAAAGGCCCCACACAACCCGGAGGCGATTTTGGCCAAGCCCTGGCCAATCAAATCCTGGTTCTCGTTCCAGCGGGTGCCGCCGCGCTGGTTGTCCACCTTGGCGCTGGACGCGGTTTCCAGAAAGCTGATCAGCGTCAGCACCAGTACTGGCATGGCCAGTTCACCCAGTTGGGACCAGGCTGGCCAGCCCGGTAACTGCAAGCTGGGAAACCCCGCCGGCAAAGTACCCACCACCGCGCCCCCCGTCTGGGCAAAGCCCAGTACGTAGCTGCTACCTGCGCTGGCGACCACCAATACCGCCAGCACCGGAAAGCGCGGAAACCAGCGCTTGCCCAACACCAGCACCGCCAACGCGGACAGGCCAAACGCCGTGGCCCCCAGGTCGATCTGCGGCTGTTGCAGCAGGCTGGTCAATGGCCCCTTTAAACCCACCAGGGCAGGCAATTGGGACAGCAAAATCAGAATCGCCGCTGCCTGGGTAAAGCCGGTCAGCACGGGCGCGCTGACCAGGTTCAGCAGCCAGCCAAAACGCCCCAGCCCCAGCAGCACCTGCAGCAGGCCTGATAACAAGGCCAGCCACACCGCCAGCTCCACCCACTGGGGGCTGCCTGGTGCGGCCAGCCCGGTCAAGGCACTGCCGACCAGCAGCGCGCTCAAAGCCGTGGGCCCGACCGACAAACGGGTGGATGCGCTCCACAGCACCGCTACCAGTGCAGGCAACAGCGAGGCGTAAATGCCGGTGACCAGTGGCATGCCCGCCAGTGCGGCATAGGCCACGCCCTGCGGTACCACCATCATGCCGACTGTTAACCCGGCCCACAGCTCGCCCACCAGGGTGTGGCGGTCCGGCCTAGGCCAGGCCAGAAAGGGCAGCCAGCGCTGGAGTCGAACCGCTGTTGTCATATTGAGTTCTTATGGGTTAAATATGTCTCTGGCGCAGATGGTATATGCGCAAGCAGCTATAAAAATAGGAGTATACGGTTAGTGGGCATGTGCATTGCCGCAGACCGTGCAATCGGGATCGCGGCCTATGCCGACCTCGTTCCAGGCCATGTTGCGCGCGTCCAGCATCAGCAGCCGCCCGGCCAGCGACGTGCCTGTGCCGCTGAGTAGTTTGAGGGCTTCGGCCGCCTGCATCGCCCCGATGATGCCCACCAGCGGAGCCAGTACACCCATCACCGCGCAGCGGGTTTCTTCAAAGTCGGCGCTGGGTGGAAACACGCAGGCGTAGCAGGGCGACGTGGGGCTGCGCGGGTCGTACACGCTGATCTGGCCGTCCATGCGGATGGCCGCGCCCGACACCAGGGGTTTGCGGTGGCGTACGCAGGCGGCGTTGATGGCGTGGCGGGTGGCAAAGTTGTCGCAGCAGTCGAGCACCACGTCGGCCTGGGCCACCAGCGCGTCCAGCGCCGCTGCGTCGGCGCGGGCGTGGACGGTGTGGACCTGCACTTCGGGGTTGATGGCGGCCATGGCGGCGGCGGCCGAGTCCACTTTGGAGTGGCCCACGCGGTCTAGCGTGTGGGCGATTTGCCGTTGCAGATTGGTCAGGTCCACCGTGTCGTGGTCTACCAGCGTGATGTGGCCTACGCCAGCGGTGGCCAGGTACAGCGCCACGGGTGAACCTAGTCCGCCTGCGCCAATGACTAGCGCGCGGGCAGCCAACAGATGCTCCTGGCCGTCGATACCGATGTCGTCCAGCAGGATGTGGCGCGAGTAGCGCAAGAGTTGCTCGTCGTTCATGGGGAGGGTCATAGGCAAAGAAAAATGCCCCGTGGGTCGGGGCATTTTGTGGGGCTTGACAGTTTAGTTTTCTTTTTTCTCTTCCTTGCGCTCGGTCATCGTCTTGCTGATGAGCACGGGCTGGCCTTTGAGCTGGTGGATGGCCTGGATCAGCTGGAAGTCTTTGTCGCTGCCAAACTCGGGGTTGGGCTTGCGTTCAGGGGCGGGCTTGAGGGCCTCGGCTTCCAGCTTCTTGCGGGCTTCTTCACGGGCTTTTTCGCGGGCGGCGTCTTTCACTTCTTCGCCCTGGCCGCTGTTTAAATGCTTTTCCAGGTCGGCTTCGCGCATGCGCAGGGCGGCAAACGGGCTGCCGTCTTCGGTGTCATCGACCATCACGTCGGGCACGATGCCCTTGGCCTGGATGGATTTGCCGCTGGGCGTGTAGTAGCGCGCGGTGGTCAGCTTCAAGCCGGTATCGGGGCCGAGCGGACGCACGGTTTGCACCGAGCCCTTGCCAAAAGTCTGGCTGCCCATGATGGTGCCGCGCTTGTAGTCCTGTAGCGCACCGGCCACGATCTCGCTGGCCGAAGCCGAGCCTTCGTTGACCAGTACCACCAGCGGCACGGTCTTCAATGCGGCTGGCAGCTGGGCCAGCGCGTCGCTACCCCGGCGCTGGTAAAACTCAGGCGCAGCTTTGTAGGTGAATTTGCTGTCGGCGAGCTGGCCATTGGTGGACACCACGGTCACGTTCTCGGGCAAAAAGGCGGCGGATACAGCCACAGCGGCATCCAGCAGGCCACCGGGGTCGTTGCGCAGGTCCAGCACCAGGCCTTTGAGTTTGGGTTCCTGCTTGTAGATGTCTTCGATCTTGCGGACAAAGTCTTCGACCGTGCGGTCCTGGAACTGGCTTAACCGGATCCAGGCGTAGCCGGGTTCGATGACTTTGGCGCGCACGGACTGGGTACGGATTTCTTCACG
>CANFZJ010000398.1 GCA_947451445.1 Comamonadaceae bacterium | reverse complement strand
GAACCATGAGCTTTTTTGCAATCATGTTTGCGCTGCTGCTGGAGCAGGTGCGCCCTCTGGCCCGGGACAATCCAATACACGGCATGCTGCGCGGCTGGGTGCGTGGTTCCAGCCGTAATTTTGACGCCGGTAAATCACACCACGGCTGGCTGGCCTGGGCGCTGGCGGTGGTGCTGCCCAGCCTGTGTGCCATGGGCCTGCATTGGCTGCTGGTCTGGGGGCTGGGTTGGCCGCTGGCGGTGTTGTGGAACGTGGCGGTGCTTTACATCACGCTGGGCTTTCGCCAGTTCAGCCACCATTTCACCGAGATCCGCGATGCACTGGAAAGTGGCGACGAGCCGTTGGCCCGCGAGCTGCTGGCGCAGTGGCAGCAGGTAGACGCCAGCGAGCTGCCCCGCAGCGAAATCGTGCGCCATGTGATCGAGTATTCGGTGCTGGCCGCGCACCGCCATGTGTTTGGCGTGCTGGCCTGGTATTCGGTGCTGGCCGCGCTGGGCATGGGGCCTGCGGGGGCGGTGCTGTACCGCTTGGGTGAGTTCGTCTCGCGCTACTGGAAGTACAAAAGCCGCTACCAGCACCAGCCCACCAGCGTATCGCTGCAAGCCGCCGCTGCCAGGGCCTGGATGGTGATCGACTGGCTGCCCGCCCGCACCACGGCGCTGGGTTTTGCGGTGGTGGGCAGTTTTGAAGACGCGATTGACGGCTGGCGCAACTATGCGCAGCGCTTTCCAGACGACAACGACGGCGTGGTGCTGGCCGCCACCTCGGGTGCGCTGAACGTGCGCCTGGGCGGCGAAGCCCTGAAGACCGTTTACCCCAGCAACAGCGCCATGCCGCTGGAGATCGGCGTCGATACGCCCGACACCGAATCCACCCCCGGCCGCGAGCCCGAACTGGCCCACCTGCGCAGCGTGGTCGGGCTGGTGTGGCGTGCGGTGGTGCTGTGGATGGGTATGCTGGCCTTGCTCACCCTGGCCAACTTGCTTGGTTGATATTTATAAGAAATAGGCCGCTAGCGCATATAGAACGTGCGCAAGTAGCTATGAAAGTAATAGCATTGTGATGTCTTTCCCCTTCTGGAGCCCGGTGGTCGCCGGGCTGGTGCCTTACGTACCCGGCGAGCAGCCCAGGCTGCAGAATCTGACCAAGCTCAACACCAACGAAAACCCGTACCCGCCATCGCCCCGCGTGGTGGCCGCGATCCAGGCTGCGGCCGAACAGGGTTTGCAGCTCTACCCCGACCCCGAATCCGTGGCGCTGCGCGGCTGCATTGCCCAGCAGTACGGTGTGGCCGTGGACCAGGTATTCGTCGGCAACAGCTCGGACGAGGTGCTGGCGCATGCGTTTTTTGCGCTGTTCCAGCACGGCACGCCGCTGGTCATGCCCGACGTGACCTACAGCTTCTACCAAGTCTATTGCGGGCTGTACGGCATCCCCATGCACGTGGTGCCCTTGGCGGATGGCTTGCGGGTGGATGTGGACGCGCTGGTAGCGCCGGAATTGGTGGGTGTGGCGGGTGTGGTGATTGCCAACCCCAACGCGCCGACGGGCATCGCCCTGCCGCTGGTACAGATCGAGCGTCTGCTGCAGCTGCACCCGACACGGGTGGTGCTGGTGGACGAGGCCTATGTCGATTTCGGGGCTGAGTCTGCCGTGGGTTTGATTGACCGCTACCCGAATCTGCTGGTGGTGCAAACCCTGTCCAAATCGCGTTCGCTGGCCGGTTTGCGGGTCGGCCTGGCCTGCGGCCAGCGGCATCTGGTCGAGGCATTGGAGCGGGTCAAAAACAGCTTCAACTCCTATCCCCTGGGCCGCTTGGCGCAGGCCGGTGCGCTGGCGGCCTTTGAGGACCAGGCCTACTTCGCCAAGACCTGCGCCGCCGTGGTGCACAGCCGCGAAGGCCTGACGCTGCAGCTGGAGGATATGGGTTTTGAGGTGCTGCCCTCCAAAGCCAATTTTGTGTTTGCCCGCCATCCGCAGTTTGACGCGGCAGCGCTGGCGGCACAGTTGCGCGAACGGGCCGTGCTGGTGCGCCACTTCAAGCAGCCCCGTATTGCCCAGTACCTGCGCATCAGCGTGGGCACGCCAGCGCAGTGCGATGCGCTGATCCAGGCGTTGGTAGCCATCCTGGGTTGACGTGAAATAACCTGCATGGCTCCGGAGTGGCTCTGCCGCCGGAGCCATGCAGGTTAAAACTTCGGCTGGTCCAGCTCGGCAAATAGGTTGCTATATATTTTATAGCGCCTGTCGCTGATGCTACCTGCGCTGCCATCGTTTTTGACCGCAGCCATCACGCCGCAGCCCGGCTCGTGCAGGTGGGTGCAGTTGTAGAACTTGCAGCGCTCCACAAACGGTTTGATGTCGGGCATCAGCCCCGACAAATGCCGGGCGTCGACATGGTGCAGGCCAAACTCTTGGAAGCCGGGCGAGTCGATCAACGCGGTCTTGGCCTCTTTGTCCACCCAGTACCAGGTGGTGCTGGTGGTGGTGTGCTTGCCGGTGTTCAGCGCCGTTGATATCTCGCGCGTGGCGGCCAGTGCGCCGGGCACCAGCTGGTTGGTCAGCGTGCTTTTGCCCGCGCCGGACGGGCCCAGCACCAGCGTGGTCTTGCCTGCCAGTTCGGCCTGCAGTGCGGCAAAGCTGTCGCTGGATGTTTTGAGCGACAGCGGCAGCATGCGGTAGCCCATGGCGCGGTAGGTCTCCAGCCAGCCCCAGGCGCGCTCGAAGGGCACGGTCAAATCCTGCTTGTTCAGCACGATCAGCGGGCGGATGCGTTCGGCCTCGGCGGCAATCAGGGCGCGGGACAGCTGGGTTTCCGAGAACTCGGGTTCGGCGGCGATCAAAATCAGCACCTGGTCCAGGTTGGCGGCAAACGACTTGGTGCGGATCTCGTCCTGGCGGTAAAACAGGTTGCGCCGGGGCAGCAGCTTTTCAATCGTGCCGTCCTCGCCCTGGCCCACTGCGGCGGGTAGCCACTGCACCGTATCGCCCACCACGGCCGTGCTTTTTTTGCCCCGGGGGTGGCAGATCAGGCGGGTGCCGTCGGGGCGTTCCACCATGCAGTGGCGGCCATAGGTGGCAACCACCAGACCAGGAAGGAGGGCGGGGCGGCCGCTCAAACCGGCGCTTTCGTGACCAGCAGGGCGTTGATCTGGGCTGCACACTCGAAGTCGGTGACCGACAGGCCGCCCACATCGTGCGTGTTGAAGCGCACCACGCAGCGGTTGTAGCTGACCTGCAAGTCCGGGTGGTGGTCTTG
>CANFZJ010000397.1 GCA_947451445.1 Comamonadaceae bacterium | reverse complement strand
GTATTCCCCCACGCCTACACCTTCAAAGACGGCTACATGCACCCCGGCGAAGCGCCCGGCCACGGCGTGACCATTGACGAAACGCTGGCTGCCAAGTACCCCTATAAACGCGCCTACCTGCCGGTGAACCGCCTGCAGCACGACGGCACGTTGACCAACTGGTAAGGGCTGCCATGCAAGGATTGAACGACCGCACGGTAGGCATGCTTCCCGCTGCCGTGGCCCGTCCGGCCTATGACCGCAAGGCGCTGAAAACCGGCATCGTCCACCTGGGAATAGGCGCTTTCATGCGCGCCCACATGGCCGCCGCCACCGAAGCCGCCATCGCCGCCGGCGACCTGCGCTGGGGCATCGTGGGCGTGTCGCTGCGCCAGCCGGATACGCGGGATGCTTTGGCGCCACAAGACGGCCTGTACACCCTGGCCATCCGCGATGCGAACGACCAGGGCCAGCCGCGCCAGCGCCTGCAGGTGATCGGTGCGGTCACCCGCCTGCTGGTCGCGCCTGTTAACCCCCAGGCCGTGCTGGACGCGATAGCCGCGCCCGCCACCCGCATCGTGAGCCTCACGGTGACCGAAAAAGGCTACTGCCACGACCCGGCCACCGGCGTGCTGCGCCTGGACCACCCGGACATCGTGTTTGACCTGGCGCACCCAGACGCGCCGCGCTCCGCCATCGGCATGCTGGTCTACGGCCTGCAGCTGCGCCATGCGCGTGGCCTGGGGCCGATTACCCTCATGTCGCTGGACAACCTGCCCGCCAATGGCCGCGTGCTGCGCGCCGCCGTGCTGCGCTTTGCTGAAGAAATTGATAGCACGCTGCGCAAGTGGATAGAGGGCCAGTGCCGTTTTCCATGCTCCATGGTGGACCGCATCGTGCCCAAAACCACCGACGCCGACCGCGACGCTGTGGGCGCGGCGCTGGGCTGCGTGGACGCCTGGCCGGTGCTGGGCGAGCCGTTTTTTGACTGGGCGGTGGAGGACGAATTTGCCGCCGACCGCCCCGACTGGCCCCTGGGCGGCGCCCGCTTTGTGCCCGATGCCGAGCCCTTCGAGCGGCTCAAGCTGCGCATGGTCAACGGCACGCACTCCAGCCTGGCCTACCTGGGCGCCATGGCGGGCTGGCAAACGGTGGACAAGGCGATTGCCCAGCCTGCTTTGCGCGAACACATAGCAGCGCTGATGCGCGACGAGATCGAACCCACCCTGCCAGCGCTGCCAGGGCTGGACCTGGCGGCCTACCGCAACAACCTGCTGGCCCGCTACGCCAACCCGGCGCTGGCCCACCGTACGCAGCAGATCGCCATGGACGGCTCGCAAAAGCTGCCCCAGCGCCTGCTGGGCACACTGCGCGACCGGCTGACGCATAAGCTGCCCATCCCGCGCATGGCCCTGGGCCTGGCCGCGTGGATGCACTACCTGCGCGGCGTGGACGAGCTGGGCCAGAGCTACCGCATTGACGACCCGCATGCAGAGGCACTTACCGCGCTGTACCAGCAATCGCTGGCCCAGGGTGTAAGCCCGCAGAGCGTGCAAGCCCTGCTGGCCTATGCCCCGGTGTTTGGTGATCTGGCGGGCCATGCAGCACTCACCTTGGCATTGCTGCCCTTGCTCCAGTCGCTGCAAGCGCACGGCGTTGCCGCCACACTGGACGCCGTGAACCGTGGGGGGCTGACGGCGTGAACGACATTCCCGACGCACTCGACGTGCTGTCCATCGGCGAAACCATGGCACTGCTGGTGGCGCAGGAGCCCGGCCCGTTGGAGAGCGTGCAAAGCTTCAGCAAACGCATTGCCGGAGCCGACACCAATGTGGCCATCGGCCTGGCGCGCCTGGGCTTCCAGGTGGGCTGGGTCAGCCGCCTGGGGGCCGACTCGTTTGGCCGCTATGTGCGCGCCACCATCGAGGCCGAAGGCGTGGACACCTCGCAGGTGGAAATAGACCCGCAGCGCTCTACCGGCTTCATGCTCAAGTCGCGCAGCGTGGACGGCAGCGACCCGGCCATCGAGTACTACCGCCGTGGCTCGGCCGCCAGCCAGCTCGGCGTGGCGCACCTGCAGCCCCGTTACGCTCGACGGGCCCGCCATGTGCACGCCACCGGCATCACCCCCGCGCTGTCGCCCGCCGCCCGCGAACTGGTGGCCCACGCCATGCAGACCCTGCGCAGCCAGGGGGGCAGTGTGTCGTTTGACCCCAATTTGCGCCCCAGCCTGTGGCCCGATGTGGCCACCATGCGCGACACCCTGAACGACTTGGCCCGCCACGCCGACTGGGTGCTACCCGGTGTGGACGAAGGCCGCTTGCTGACCGGCCAGCAGACACCGGCCGACATCGCCGCCTGGTACCTGGACCGGGGTGCCAAGGCCGTGGTCATCAAGCAAGGGGCCGAGGGCGCCTACTTCCGAACCGCAGCGGGTGAGCAGGGCCAGGTGCCCGGCGTGCCGGTGCCCGTGGTGGTGGACACCGTGGGCGCGGGCGACGCCTTTGCCGTGGGCATCATCAGCGCGCAACTCGAAGGCCTGGACTGGCCCAGCGCGCTGCGCCGTGCCAACTGGATTGCCTCGCGCGCGCTGCAAGTGATTGGTGACATGGAAGGCCTGCCCACCCGCCGCGAACTTGAACACCACCGTTTTTAAACCCAAGGATTCCCCATGCTGACCGTTGTTTGCGAAACCCCTGGCACCCTGCTGGCCCAGGACCGCCCCCTACCCACCCCGGCCGCCGACGAGGTGCTGCTGCGCGTCAAGCGCGTGGGCGTGTGCGGCACCGACCTGCATATCTTTACCGGCAAGCAGCCCTACCTGAGTTACCCCCGGGTCATGGGGCATGAGCTGTCGGGCATTGTGGAAACAGCCCCAGCGGGCGGCACCCTGCAAGCCGGTGACACGGTGTATGTGATGCCCTATCTGTCGTGTGGAACGTGCATTGCCTGCCGCGCAGGCAAGACCAACTGCTGCACCCGCATCCAGGTGCTGGGCGTGCACCGCGACGGCGCTTTTACCGAGTACCTCGCCGTGCCCCAGCAGTTTGTGCACAAGGCCGAGGGGGTGTCACTGGACCAGGCCGCGATGGTGGAGTTTTTGTCCATCGGTGCACATGCGGTGCGCCGCAGCGGCATCCAGGCGGGCCAGCGCGTGCTGGTGGTGGGCGCGGGCCCGATTGGCATGGCGGCCATGATTTTTGCGCAGCTGCGCGGCGCCACGGTGACCGCGCTGGACGGCCGCCAGGACCGGCTGGACTTTTGCACTCAATCGCTGGGCGTGGGCACCGGGGTGGCGCTGGGTGATGCCGACGAGG
>CANFZJ010000396.1 GCA_947451445.1 Comamonadaceae bacterium | reverse complement strand
TGCCATTCGCCACGCCGTCAAAGATCGTCGGTTGCACATAAAAACCGCCTGTATCGCCCATCACCTGTGCGCCACCAGCTATCAATTTTGCACCTTCCTGCTGGCCGATGGCGATGTAGCGCAGCACCGTGTCCAGCTGGGTTTTATCCACCACCGCGCCCATGATGGTGTCGGCCAGCAGCGGGTTGGCCGGGGCGTAGCGCGGCACCAGGGCCAGGGCTTTTTCCAGAAACTTGTCTTTGATGGATGCCTCGACCAGCAGGCGCGACGGAGCGTTGCAGCTCTCGCCTTGGTTGAAGAACACACTGCCCACCGCGGCCTCAACGGCACGGTCCAGGTCGGGGCAGTCGGCAAAGACGATGTTGGCCGACTTACCGCCCAGCTCGGTCCAGGCCCGCTTGAGGTTGCTGGTGCCCGCCATCACGTGGATCTGCTTGCCCACCTTGGTGGAGCCGGTGAAGGCGATGCAGTCCACATCCATGTGCAGCGCCAGCGGTTCGCCCGCTTCCGCGCCAAAGCCGGGCACCACGTTGAACACGCCGGGCGGAATGCCCGCCTCCAGCGCCAGTTCCGCCAGGCGCAGCGCCGTCAACGGCGACTTTTCGCTGGGTTTGAGGACGATGGAGTTGCCTGCGGCCAGCGCGGGCGCAATCTTCCAGGCGGCCATGATCATCGGGTAGTTCCAGGGCACGATGACCCCCACCACGCCCACGGGTTCACGGGTGATGAGCGCCAGCGACTGGCGGCTGGTGGGCGCGATTTCGTCGTACACCTTGTCCACCGCCTCGCCGTACCAGCGGATGCAGTTGGCGGCGGCGTTCACGTCTACCGCGCGGGCGTACTTGAGCGGCTTGCCCATGTCCAGCGTTTCTGTCAATGCCAGTGCGTCGGCGTGGGCCAGCAACTGGTCGGCAAATTTTTGCATCACCCGCTTGCGCAGCAAAGGGGCCAGGTTGCGCCAACGGCCATCGTCAAACGACTGGCGGGCCGCGCGCACGGCCAGGTCGATCTCGGCAGCGCCGCCACGCGTCACTTCGCACAGCACCCGGCCATCGACCGGCGAGGTTTTGGTGAACACAGCTGCGCCCTGCACGCGCTGGCCGTTGATGAAAGCGCGGCCGTCAAATGTGGGGGTGGTGGTCATGGAAAGTCCGGTTTCATGCAAGTTGGGGGGCCTGCTGCGCCAAAACATCCTCGGCAGCATTGCCAAAAAATTGCCGTGTCAGGCTAAAAAAAGGGCTGACCTTCCCGCCAGCGGGCGTTATATCCAACGCAATCAAATGGGGTAGGCTCCAATTTTTTGCTTGGTGCTCGGCAAAAAGCCGGTCCAGCTCGTCCCACCACTCCTGCCGTATTGCTTTGAGGTAGGGGCTGTCCAGGTTCAACAGTTGAATGATGTAGCGCGCTTTGGCGGCGTCTTGCGCATCTAAACCTGCACGCGGCACCACCCGGCCATCGGACAGGTAGGCGAAGTAGCGCGCACAGTCGGACTGATGGCAAGAAACAAACAGGGTGGGGTCAACACTTGTCTGCTTACCCACCGCATGGCCACCAAATGCCTCATGGCCTTGCACCTTGAGATTGCCCAAGTCGTCACTGGACAAGGCACTAGCTGCCAAGTTTTGATAAGCAAAGGTCAGCTGCGGATGCTGGCTTTTGTTCTGTACGTGCTCAATGTGGTGGCCAAACCCCAATAAATCTGCACGCACCTCTGAGTAGCAGCACAGGCCATATTGTTCATCCAGCAAATAAGCCAGCACACGTGGCTTGCCTCGCCTAAATCGCCTCCATCTTCGGGTGGCTTCATCCTGCGTTTGGGGTGGGTTCGCGTGAGCTGCACTCAAAGCCACACCTCCCATTCCGACTTTCGTAATGCCCCTCATGCTTTCATAGCTTCTTGGCGTTGGATACTGCGTTGCAAGCGTTGCAGCTGCGGATGCTGTGGTCCCAGGGTGTTCAGGAGCGACTCCATCCACTGCAATGCTTCAGTTGAACCGTACAAGCCTTGGTCTACCAGTTCCGTCAGCCGTTGCAGACCCAACTTCTCCGCCACCGGTGGCTGCGGGTCTACAAACATAACCTTGTGCATGACTTGGCCGCTGGGCTCTCCATAGGTGTTTGCCAGCGGGGGCTCGGCGATAAATTGGCCTTGCGGATTACGACCTATGACGCGGATGTTCTCGCGCCGAACCGTACTAAGCACCTGCGGGCTGTGGGTTGTCACAATGAATTGCAACCTAGGGAAAGCAGCGGTCAGGCTTTGCAACACAAGCTGCTGCCACTCGGGGTGCAGGTGCATGTCCACTTCGTCAATCAACACAATGCCAGGGGTTTCCAGGGCAGCTGCAGCCCCCAGAGGAGAGTTCAACTTGGTGGCCCGAAAAGCAATATCAGCGACCATGCCAATCATGTTGCGAATGCCGTCACTGAGCAGTTCGACGGCAAGCTCTCCGTGCGCATCATGGTGGGCAACCAGTGCTTCGCGCGACAAAGAATACGTAACGTCCTTCCACCCCGAAGGTGCGAGACAAGCGTTAACTGCACCGCTGACCGACGCAAGAAAATGATCAAACTCAGTCTGCACGTAGGCGCGCCCGGCTTCGCTGGCAACGATGCGGTCTTTGAGCGCGTTGGTACTCCAGTAACGGAACCATTCCACGAAGGATTTGTAGCTGGATGCGGGGTCCAAACAGTCGGCATAACCGATAGTGCGAGAAGTACGCGAGAGCTTGCCTGCCGTCAGTTTTTTTTGCTGCCACAGCCGTCCGGTACCGTAGTAGGCCAACAGCGGCAGTATCACGTCACTACCAGGGGTGCGCACGGCCTCTTGCAGGCGCTTTCCGTAGAGGACCAGTTCTTTGGCATCTTTGACTGTGGTTTTGGCTTTGGTGGAACCCGCCAGGCTACGTTTCCATATTTCAGGGTCAATTGTGGTTTTGGCGTTGGTGGGATCGGCTAGGCGACGTTTCCATGTGTCAGGACCCATGCCAGGACCCAACTGGTCATCCAAACCTCCAGGTATCCACCCCGTCAGCTCCAGCATCACACCTTTTGCAGCAAACTCCATCTCGCTGCTAGCCGTTTCCCTGGCACGCACCAAACGAATATCACTCGGCGCAAAGCGCGTGCCTGTAGCCTCATCAAATGCCCCAATGTACGGACCAAAAGCCACTGCGATGGCATCCAATACCGATGTTTTACCCCCGCCGTTTGATGCGGTAAGAACGGTCAACTGTGGATGAAACTCGATGTCAATTGCATCAAAGCAACGGTAGTTCCACAGCCTCAGTTTTTGAATATTGAGACTGGGCGTGACCGGTTTGTTGTTTTCCATCCC
>CANFZJ010000395.1 GCA_947451445.1 Comamonadaceae bacterium | reverse complement strand
TATTTGTTCAAGAAGGTACGGCCGCGCATGAAGTTCATGCTCTTGATCTTGATGCGCGAGCGGATCAGCTCGTTGGTGGCCGAACGGCCCCATTCCCCGGCGCTGGTTTCGGTTTTGGCCAGCACTTCCAGGTTGTCGTCCAGCGCGCCCATCCAGGGCCCCATCTTTTCTTCTTCGGTGCCGGGCAGGAAGCCGATGTCTTCACCGACGCTGACCGTAGCCCGGGTCATGATGATTTCGGTGTAACGGCGCTCGTCCAGCACCTGGGTCAGGCCTGCAGCCAGCGCCATCAGCGTTTTACCGGTACCGGCATTGCCAGTCAGCGTGACGAAATCGACCTCAGGGTCGAGCAGCAGATTCATTGCGAAGTTCTGCTCACGGTTACGGGTGGTTACACCCCAGACGGCGTGTTTGAGGTGCGCGTAGTCCTTGAGCGTTTTCAGTACCGCTGTTTTGGCGCGGATTTCGGTCACACGGGCGTACAGGTTGGGTTCGCCAGGGGCTTCAAAATAGACAAATTGGTTGACCATCATCTCGGGCACGATGGGGCCGGAGATGCGGTAAAAGGTGTACAAGCCTTGCTGCCAGCTTTCCACGGTTTTGCCGTGTTTGGTCCAGAAGTCGGCTGGCAACGCCAGCGCACCGGAGTACAGAAACTCGCCGTCTTCCAGCGCTTTGTCGTTCTGATAGTCCTCGGCGGCCAAGCCCAGGGCCCGGGCCTTGACGCGCATATTGATGTCTTTGGACACCAGCACCACTTCGCGACCTGGATGCAATGGGCGCAGCGCCTCGACCACGCCCAAAATTTGGTTGTCCGCTTTGCCCTGGGGCAGACTGGTGGGCAGGGTGTAGTCCAGCGTCTGGGTCTGGAAGAACAGCTTGCCGCCCGCTTCCTGGTGGCCGGTGGTGTCCAGCTTGAGGCCAATGGCGATGTCAGCCTCTTTGGTGCCCGCCAGGGCGTCCAGCGTGCGGCTGGTTTGGCGCGCATTGCGGGCCACTTCGGTCATGCCCTTTTTATTGCTGTCCAGCTCTTCCAATACGATCATTGGCAAGAAGATGTCGTGCTCTTCAAAGCGGAACAGGCACATCGGGTCGTGCATCAGCACATTGGTGTCCAGCACAAATAGCTTGGACGGGCCGGTACTCTTGGGGGGCTTGCGTTTGGTGGCGGGCTCTTGCAATAGCGCGGCGCTGCGGCTGCGGGTTGGGGTGGCTTTTTCCACGGTGACGCTGGGCTTGGCGGATTCTTGCGCAGGCGGCACTGCTTTGTCGCGCTTCAATTCGACCACGGGCTCGGCAAAGGCGCGGGCTTGTGGCTTTTCTGGCTTGTCTAGCAGGGGGGCTGCGCTGGCTTTAGGTGCCCGGCTGGTCCCCGATTTTTTGACAGGCTTGGCAACCACGTCATAGGCTTCGCGGGCCAGGGTGGCAGCGCGCTTGGTGGGGGCGGGAGGCAGTGGCATAGGGCGTGGGGCTCGCTAAAAAGGTAAGTCAAAAAGCGAAAAAGCCGCCAGGAGGCCCGGGCGGCTTTTGAGGGGGAAGGCGGGTAAATTCACCAAGGGCATGGATTCATTATGCATGAGGCCCGGGGCTATTTTTTGTCCGGCCAGGACGGCGGCTTAAACCGCCTTTTTCAGGTCTTTGACCGCCTGCAGCACTTCATCGACATGGCCTGGTACCTTCAAGCCGCGCCATTCGTTCTTCAAAATGCCATCGGCACCGATGAGGAAGGTGCTGCGCTCAATGCCCTTGACCTTTTTGCCATACATGATCTTGTTTTTGACCACGCCAAACATGTGGCACATTTTCTCTTCGGTGTCGGCGATCAGTTCAAATGGCAGTTCCAGTTTGGTTTTGAACTCGTCGTGCGACTTCATGTTGTCGCGCGACACGCCAAATACCGTGGCACCAGCCTTGACGAATTCCTTGTGCTTGTCGCGAAACTGCATGGCTTCAGTGGTGCAGCCAGGGGTATTGTCTTTGGGGTAAAAATACAGAACCACCACTTTGCCGAGGTGGGTGGTGTTGGAGACTTTGATGCCACCGGTGGCGTTGGCTTCAAATTCAGAGATAAGTTTATTGACAACGATCGCCATAGTGCTTGGGGTCTCTTGTGACTGGATGTGGTCGTTGAAAGTAGGATGTGGCTGGGTGGGTGTGGTACACGCGGTTTCTGCAACAAACGGTTGATGGACCATTTTGTGCACTACATGCAACCCACTGGCTACTTCAAACTGCAACCCTCGATTTTACTCTGAAATGGAGTGGCTCATGTCACTGGCTCAAGCAGCAGTGCCACCACCACATTGCGGCCTTCCTGGGCCAGCACGTTGTAGGTGCGACAGGCGGCTTGGGTGTCCATGGTTTCCAGGCCGATGCGCTGTGCCATCAGCGGTTTGAGCCAGACTGGCTGCGGGAAGCGGATGCGCTGGCCGCTGCCGAAGATGACCAGTTCCGCGCCCAGCTCTGCCAGTTGGGCGAAGTGTTCTGCGGTCAGGTCTTCAAAGCGTGCGCACTGCCAGTCCAGGCGTTGGCCGCGCGAGCCTACCACGACGCTATGGGTGATTTTGTCGGCGTTGATGCCGACCCAGCCAGGGCCGTAGCCGGTGACGGATTGGACGTCGAACTTGTCGGGTTGCAGCTTCATGGCGAGGGTACTTTGCGGGATGTGGCGCAGCGGCAAAAGGCTGCGGCAACTGTGGTCCAATTATAGGTTTCCGTGTACTCACTCCATCGCGCCTGATAGGCGTCTGAGGTAACCATGAAAACCATCCAAAAATCCACCAAATTGGCCAACGTGCTGTATGACATTCGTGGTCCCATCATGGACGCGGCGCGCCAGATGGAGGACGAGGGCCAGAAGATCATCAAGCTCAACCTGGGCAACTTGGCGGTTTTTGGCTTTGATGCGCCGGAAGAAATCCAGCAGGACATGATCCGCAACCTGCCCAATTCGGCCGGTTACTCTGACAGCAAGGGCATTTTCGGCGCGCGCAAGGCGGTGATGCACTACACCCAGCAGCAGGGCATTGCGGGTGTCACACTGGACGATATCTACCTGGGCAATGGGGCCAGCGAACTCATCACCATGGCCACCAACGCCTTGTTGGACAACGGCGACGAACTACTCTTGCCCATGCCTGACTATCCGCTGTGGACTGCGGCCACCAGCCTGTCAGGTGGCACGCCGGTGCACTACCTGTGCGACGAGGCCAACAACTGGATGCCCAATCTGGACGACATTCGGGCCAAGATCACCCCGCGCACCAAGGGTATTGTGGTCATCAACCCCAACAACCCCACTGGCGTGCTGTACAGCGATGCGCTGCTCAAGGAGATTGTGC
>CANFZJ010000394.1 GCA_947451445.1 Comamonadaceae bacterium | reverse complement strand
CGCGACATCGCCATGGTGTTCCAGAACTACGCGCTGTACCCGCACATGAGCGTGTTCGACAACATGGCCTACGGCCTGAAAATCGCCAAAGTGCCCGAGGCGGACATCCAAACCCGCGTCGACAAAGCCGCCAAGATTTTGGAGCTAGGCCCGTTTTTGCTGCGCAAGCCGCGCGAACTGTCCGGCGGCCAGCGCCAGCGCGTCGCCATGGGCCGCGCCATCGTGCGCCAGCCGCAGGTGTTTTTGTTCGACGAACCCCTGAGCAACCTGGACGCCAAGCTGCGCGCCCAGACCCGGCTGGAAATCCAGAAACTGCACCGCGAACTCGGCATCACCAGCCTGTTCGTCACCCACGACCAGGTGGAAGCCATGACCCTGGCGCAGCGCATGATCGTGATGAACGGCGGCGTGATGGAGCAGTTCGGCACGCCCGAAGAGGTTTACACCCGGCCCGCCAGCACCTTTGTGGCCAGCTTCATCGGCAGCCCGCCCATGAACCTGCTGAAAACCGCGCCCAACGCAGCCCTGGGTGGCCCGGCCGACGCCATTCTGGGCATCCGCCCCGAGCACCTGCAACTCAGCGCCGACGGCTGGGCGTTGACCGTAGAAACTACCGAAATGCTGGGTGCCGAACGCCTGACCTACGCCCGGCTGGGCACGGGCCCGGCCAGCGAGCTGCTCATCATCCGCACCGACGAGAGCGAAGCCGCCCCGGCCATCGGCAGCACCATCCACGCCACCCCGCGTGCGGACAAGCTGCACTGGTTTAATAGCGCCTCCGGCAAACGCATCTAAGGCGCACCATGCACACCACCACCCAAAATTGGCCCTACCCGCGCTGGGTCGCCCACCGGGGCGCGGGCAAGCTGGCCCCTGAAAACACACTGGCCGCCTTCCGCCTGGGGGCGCAGCACGGCTACCGCATGTTCGAGTGCGACGTGAAGCTCAGTGCCGACGGCGTGCCCTTTCTGCTGCACGACGACACGCTGGAGCGCACCAGCACCGGCGTGGGGCTTGGCGGCAACCTCGCCTGGGGCGCGCTGGCCCAGCTGGACGCAGGTAGCTGGCATTCGCGCGGCTATGCGGGCGAGACCCTGCCCACGCTGGACGCCATTGCCGCGTTCTGCCTGGCCAACGGCCACTTTTTGAATATCGAGATCAAGCCCACCACCGGGTTGGAACGCAGCACCGGCGAGGCCGTGGCGCACCACGCGTCCCGGCTGTGGCACGGCCAGGCCATCCCGCCGCTGCTCACGTCCTTCAGCGTCAAGGCCCTGCAAGGTGCCCAAGCCGCCCAACCCACCCTTCCACGGGGCCTGCTGTTGGACGAACTGTGGGACGGCTGGCTGCAAACCGCGCTGGACCTGGGCTGCTGCGCCATCGTCTGCAACCACCGGCTATGGACGGCCGACACCGTGGCCCAGGCCAAGGCTGCGGGCCTGCGCACCTCCAGCTATACCGTGAACGACGCCGCATCGGTGCAGCGCCTGACCGCCCTGGGCACAGACGGCATCATCACCGACCGGGTGGATTTGTTCACGCCTGCCTGACTATTGCCTCAGCATCCACCACTGGCTGGTGGCACACACCAGCACCAGCGCGGCGTAGGTAGCCATCTTGCCGTCGTGTCCAAAAAACCACAGCCCGCCCAGCAGCGCCGCCAAGCACACTATGAAATTAATAGCTACTTGTGCAGGTAACGTATGCACTGGAGCCGTATTTCTTATAAAAACACGGGCCAGCAGCGGTGTTAACAGCGCCACCACCAGCGCGGGCGCGGCAAAGTTAAGCAGGTGAAAGATTAGATCGAGTGGTCCCATGGGTGCAATTTTCAGGCTTTAACAAGGCACCTCGGGGTGGGCACGGCACAAATTTATAATGCAGCGATGGCAGTTTGGGCATTAGGCATTAACCACACCACCGCACCGCTGGATTTGCGCGGTCGGTTTGCGTTCGCCTTGGACCAAATCGCGCCCACCCTGCACGGCCTGCGCGCCGCCCTGGCCAGCCCCGAGGCGGCCATCATCTCCACCTGCAACCGAACCGAAGTCTATTGCGCGGGCAACCAGCAAGCGCTGGACCGCACGGTCGATTGGCTGGCCCACACGGGCGGCGTATCGCCCGCCCTGCTGCGCTCCCACTCCTACACCCTGCAAGACGGCCCGGTGGCGCGCCACGCCTTCCGCGTCGCCAGCGGGCTGGACTCGATGGTGCTGGGCGAACCGCAGATTCTGGGCCAGATGAAAGACGCGGTGCGGGTCGCCGAACAGGCGGGCGCGCTGGGCAGCACGCTGAACCAGCTATTCCAGCGCTCGTTCGCCGTGGCCAAAGAAGTCCGCAGCTCCACCGAAATCGGCGCGCACTCCATCAGCATGGCCGCCGCCGCCGTACGCTTGGCCGGGCAGCTGTTTGAAGATTTAGGCAAGGTGCGGGTGCTGTTTGTGGGCGCAGGCGAGATGATCGAGCTGGCCGCCACCCACTTTGCCGCCAAAAACCCCCAATCCATCGCCATTGCCAACCGCACCCTGGAGCGCGGCGAAAAGCTGGCCACCCGCTTCGGCGGTGAGGTGATGCGACTGGCCGACCTGCCCGCCCGCCTGCACGAATTCGACGCTGTAGTCAGCTGCACCGCCAGCACCCTGCCCATCATCGGCCTGGGCGCGGTGGAACGGGCACTCAAGCTGCGCAAGCACCGCCCCATGTTCATGGTGGACCTGGCCGTGCCGCGCGACATCGAGCCCGAAGTCAAAGCCCTGGAAGACGTGTACCTGTACACCGTGGACGACCTGGCCCACGTGGTGCAAACCGGCCAGGCGAACCGCCAGGCAGCGGTGGCGCAGGCCGAGGTCATCATCGACGCGGGCGTACAGAGCTTTATGCACTGGATGGACCAGCGCGACCCGGTGCACGGCGTGGTGCCGCTGATACAGCAGCTCAACGCCCAGGCCGACGAATGGCGTAGCACCGAGCTGGCCCGCGCCCGCCGCCTGCTGGCCAAGGGCGACGACATCGAGCTGGTGCTGGACATGCTGTCCAAAGGCCTGACACAAAAAATGCTGCACGGCGCCATGGCCGAGCTGCGTGCTGGCGACGCCGACACGCGCGAGCACACGGTGCAGGCCATCCACAAGCTGTTTTTGCGCAAAGAGCGTTAGCGGCGCTGTCGCTGCCCTCTGCGTTTGCGCCCGCCCCACCCTGGGGCCGTTCTCCTTTTTGAAAATCTTGTATGCAACCCTTCCTCTGCCAACAGCTTGAGCGCTACGCCTTTCGCCTTGCTGAACTCGACTTTTTGCTGTCCCGCGAGGACATCATGGGCGACATGAAGCAGTTTTTGCTGCTGTCGCGCGAACACACCGACGTGG
>CANFZJ010000393.1 GCA_947451445.1 Comamonadaceae bacterium | reverse complement strand
TGATTCGGCTCGAAGGCTGTCTTGATATGAACGGTTCCGCTTAAAAATATAAAAATCACCTTTAAGAGGCGACCCTTGTTCGTCGGAGCTACGAACCAGAGTGTTGCGGGGTCAGTTCGATGATCCTCGCGATCGTCAATTAAGTACAAACCGCACTTATTTTCGAAGCATTGCTCAACCTCACGGAGTGATACTTGATGCTTGTCGCGGAGCTTTTCAAGAATCTCTGTAGAGATTGCTAAGTTCTTCATGTGATCAATTGTATATACAAAAATACGTTACCAATACTGGGGCTAGTAAAGCAATGCACTTTATTGCGGGTATTTACAACACCTTTTTCCTCGATGATTTTCAACTTATGGTTGAACGAAGTTGCCCACTGCTGTGGGCTGTGGACCATACCGGTCAGCTACGCCTGCCGCGTGCTCGATGTCAGCCGCTCCGGTGGCGCGTGCTGGACAAGTGCCGCAACACACGCAACCTGGGTGAGTACGAAGGCATGCTGGATGTGGACGAGCGTTTGGTGAATGACTTGGTGGGCGCGACTACCGCCGTTTCACGCGCAATCCAAGGCTGACCACATCGACCTGCACTGTCACAAAGTGGAATGCGCATCTGAAAATGACCCCAAAACGGCGTGCACTCCATTCCAATCCAAGGCCGCCGCATCCGCCTGTTGCTGGCGCGTAAGGCGGGCGGGCCGCTCGTCCACGCAGGCCACCAGAAGTTCTTCCTTGGTAGCGGTAGATGCTGAGGACATAGTGAATTTGCTATTTTTTATATAGCTGCTTGCGCAGGTACCGCCTACACAAGAGGCCGATTTGGCTTACATACCCAATTTGGGTACGTTCAACCCCAATGTGGGTATGACAAACGCACCGATTACCGAGCCGCGTTCACCGCCCCCGCATCGGCCACGCCAGCACCTTTCAACACCGCCAGCAAGCCAGGCCGCACCCAGCGCTGGAACGCCAGACCGCCCACCAGACCCATGCTGGCCCAGAACGACAGTGCAACCCAGGTGGTGGCCCAGATGAACTGCCCGCCCAACTGCTCCAGCGCGACGCGTGCTTCGGGGCCGAAGCCTGCCAGGGCATCGCCCTGCAACTGCGGCGCACCGACGATAAAGGGCAGCGCCAGCAAGGCCGCAGCTACCAGCCAGCGCCAAGCGGCGCACACAAACCCGGCCACGGCGCAGGCCCCTGCCGCGCTGGCCACGGCCAGTGCCCACCAGAGTTGGCGGGCGTGCAGCGGCGCGGCTTCCATGCCGGGCACTTCGGCGTGCAAGCCCAGCGATGGCCAGAGGTGCAGGCTGACAAAGCCTGCTGCCGCCACCCAACCGGCCAAGGCCAGAGAGCCCACTGCTGCGCTGCGTTTGGCAACGACCACGCCCATCACCGCGAACACCAGCAGCGCCATGCTGAAGGCGTGCAGGATGTTGGCCACCAACGTCCAGCCAATGCGCTCGAAGCCGTTTGCAGGCTCCCACTCTTTGGCCGCGCCGTGCTCGTGCTCGTGTTCATGGGCTGCCGCTTCGGCATGCACATGGGCAGCAGGAGCCACGGGTTCGGGGGTCTCGGCTTTTTGCTCCTCGTACACCTCGGCGGCCAGAATCAGCGGGGCGGCTTGCCAGCGTTGCACGCCGGTTTGCACGCCACCCACCAGCACGGCGGTGGCTAGCGCAGCCCAAATCAAGCGTTGAAAAATCATAGGTTCTCCAGAAGTTTTTTACCCGTTTTGCAAGCACCACCCATCGACCAGCCAGAACGCACACCATCCAAGGCATCCGTGGAACTGGCTTTGCCAGGCCACTAGATGCGCCCCCTGCAAGGGGGTTGGCGAAAAGCGCTTGCGCTGTAGCCTGGGGGTGTGCCACAGCTCAGTGGCAGGGCTTGACGGTGATGTGGCGCACATCGTGCGCGGCGTTGTGGGCCAGCGGGCTTTCGGCAAATGCCACGCCGTACAGCACGAGCATGCCGAGGGCGGCACTGGCAGCGAGTTGCAATAGGAGGCTGCGCACCGTGCTGGAGGTACGGGGCAGTTCGGTGGTGATGGTGGATGGATGCATGAGGGACTCCTTTTAAAAAAATAGGTGCAACCGTGGGATTACGGATGCACGGCGAAACAACAGAACTTACACAAGGCCCAGCGGCGGCAGACGGGCCAAGATGCCACTGCGCAGGCGTTCGGGCCGCTCCTTGCGCTGCAGATTACCGTCGGTACTGTACGCGTGCAACTGCGCACAGACCAGTACCTCAGCGGCGGTGGTGCCATCGGCGACCAGATCGCCGAAGTAATAGGTGTACTTACCCGGTGCCTGGAGGGCTATGGTGCAGGCCCGGGAGCAGCCGCTCATGCAGGCCATGCCGCGCACACGGATGCGCGCCTGCTGGGAAGCATCCAGGTCCCAGGTGGCGACTTGCACGGCTTCCAGCAGCGCCTCTCCTGCCGCTGGCACATCGCGCGATACACCTGCGGGTCGGCAGGTGGTGCAGATGATGAGTTCGGTTACAGCGGGGTGATCAACAGCTTCGGTCATTTGGAGTGTGTATTTTTCGTAGACATAAATAATCAGGACGCGCTGGCCAGCCGGTACTCCGCGCCCCAGCGGGCGGCCCAGGCGGCGCAGCGGCCTTGGGCACGGGATACGGGCGAGCGGTCGTCGAAATCCAGGACCACCGCGTGCTCTGTGCCATTGGGTGCGGCGGGCTGCTCCAGCGTGCGGCCATCGGTGAGCAGCCACAGCCAGGCCGGGCCACTGCTGCCGCGCCGACGGGCTTGCGCCAGCAAGGTGTTCGCCACCGCCAAAGCCTGCCGCAGCGGTGTGCCGCCGCCGGCGCCGCATTGGCGTACCCGTGCCACACCAGCGGCGCGGGCTGGGCCCGGCGGCAGCACCAGCTCCACACCACTGCCGCCAAAACACAGCAGGCCCACATGGTCGCCAGCACGTGCCGCCAGCTCGACCAGGCGGGCGGCATGGCCTTTGGCCAGAGCCAGACGGCCACCCTGGCGCATCGAACCGGAGGTGTCCAGCACGATCAGGTGCAGGCGCGGTGCGGCTGCGGCCTGGGGCTGGTAGCGCAGGTGGTCGCGCTGCAAGCTGCGCGGGCCTTTGGCCAGCAGGGTGCGCAGCCAGGCAATCGCGGGGCTGTCGCCCAGCGACTTCACTGCGGGTTTCAGAGAAGGTGGTGTCTGCATGGTGGAGTTGCGCCACCGCACACTGCCAGCCGATGGGGGCGGCTGGCGGATGCGGTGGCTCAGGCTTTTTTTGCGGGCCAGGCTCCTGGGGACAGCACCCGGGTGGTGGGTGTGGGTTGTGGTGGCAGTGCGCCCCAATCGCCAGAATCACTCTGTGGGGTGGCGT
>CANFZJ010000392.1 GCA_947451445.1 Comamonadaceae bacterium | reverse complement strand
TGAACCACTCGGCGTCGGCCCAGCTTTGCAGCACGGCCTTGGCGTAGGTATTGCCCTTTTCGGCCTTTTCCTGCACGTCATGGAACTGGTCGAACATCAGCAGGGTTTTCTTCAGGCCATTGGCCGCGGCTTCGGCCACCGAGGCGGAAGCATCGTCCAGCAGGTCGATCATCGGGCTGATGTTGTAGCCGCCCAGCATGGTGCCCAGCAGTTCGGTGGCTTTTTCACGCGTGATCAGCGGGCATTTTTCGGTGCCGTGGGCTACGGCAGCCAGGTAGCTGGCCTTGACCTTGGCGGCATCGTCCACACCAGCGGGGATGCGGTGGGTGATCAGGTTGAGCAGCAGCGCCTCTTCGCCTGCGGGCGGGCTCTTCAGCAGCTCGATCAGCTCGCCGGTCTGCTTGGCAGACAGTGGCAAGGGGGGAATGCCGAGCGCGGCGCGTTCGGATACATGGGCGGCATAGGCTTGCAACATGGTTTTCTCCTGGTTCAAAAATCGTGGGAATGCGGAAATGAATTCTTATTTGGCAGGCACGTCCGCCACTGCAGGCTTGGCAGGGGCGTCGAACATGCTCTGTGCGGGCTGGGTCTTCAAGGTTTGGGCCATGGCGACTTGCTGGGGTGACATGCATTCGTCGGCCAGGCGTTGGCCCAACTTCTGGTTCATCAGCATGGACTTGTTACCCAGCTGCAGCCAAACGGCTCCAGCTTTTTTATCCTCCAGGCGGATAGCACCAGTGCTGGTTTCCACCGGGAACATGCGGTATTTGAGGTTTTTGACGTGCACGTTGAAGTAGCCAGGGTATTTGGCGTCGGCCAGCAGCGTGACGGTGGTACCCAGCTCGCAAGGCACAGGGCCGACCTGCACACGCTCGGCAATCGCCATCTCGCCAGGGGTCAATGCCGCTTCAGCGGCTTCAATACCGGCAGCGACGTTCTTGGCCGCGCTCTTGAGTTGCATACGGCTGCTAGTGGGAGTGGGCGTGGCTTTCACCGGTTTTTTAGGCGCGTCTTGCGCCAAAGCAAGGCTGGATGCCAGTGCGCACAAAGCGGCGGTCAGAATTAGTTTCATAGTGTCTCGGCAGTCAGGATAGGGGCAGGCTGGAAATACGCCGCAGCATCGGGTGGCATAGCACGCCCGGTCTTATGGGCACGTTCCAGTACCTGCCAAAAATAACGGTAGCTGGCACGGTCGTGCAACTGGCCGGCGAAGGAAATAGGGGCCCAATCGGCACGCTCTGCAGCCAAGATGATGCCGGCAGCAGCATCAATCTCCGCCGCCTCCGGCGCAAACGCGGCCAGGATAGGGCGAATCTGGCTGGGGTGGATGCTCCACATCCGGGTATAGCCCAAGGTACGGGCAGCCAGCCGGGCAGCACGCTGCATGGCGTCGGTGTTGCTGAATTCTGTGACCACGCAATGCGACGGTACTTTGCCGTGGGCATGGCAGGCAGCCGCAATTTCCAGCTTGGCACGCAGCACCAGCGGATGGGCAAATTGGCCTGTAGCTCCCATCGCATCGGCAGGGATAGCCCCACCGTGGCTGGACACAAAGTCCATCAATCCAAAACTGATGGACTGCACGCTCGGCTGGGCGGCCAGCTCGAAGGCGCGGTGCACAGCAGTTGGGGATTCAATCAAAATATGTAGCGGTATATGCACTGCAGATGCGCGCTGTAGAGCTTTTTCCACCTGAAGGATGTCATGCACCGACTCGACCTTGGGCACCATGATGTGCGCCAGACGATGCCCCGCCTGGGCAGCGATCACGGCCATATCCTGCTCAAAAGCCGGATGGTCTACCGCATGTACCCGCACCGCTACCCGGGCTTGGGGGGCGGCAGCCAGCGCCAGGGCTACCACCATCGCCGCATGGTCGGCTTCGCCGCCAACGGGGGCGCCATCTTCGCAGTCCAGGGTCACGTCAAACACGCAGGCCCCGAACTCTTCGGTCATTTCAGCCTGCAATTGCAGGCTTTTGCGCATCCGCGCTTCCACACCGCTGTAGTGGTCACAGACCGGCAGGAAGCCCTGCGCAGCCTGGGCACCCAGCAGAATTTCGCGTGGATGCTGCATGGCTTTACAAGAGGTGGGCGACGCCAGCTTGCTCGTCTTGCAACTCTTTCAAGGTGATGTTGATGCGCTCTTGCGAGAAAGCATCGACTTCCAGACCTTCAACCAACTTGTATTCGCCACCTTCGCAGGTCACGGCAAAGCCGAACATGGTATCGGCAGGAATGCCGTACTGGCCGTCCGACGGAATGCCCATGGTGACCCACTTGCCGTTGGTGCCCAGTGCCCAGTCGCGCATGTGGTCAATGGCAGCATTGGCGGCCGAAGCGGCCGACGACACACCGCGTGCGGCGATGATGGCCGCGCCACGCTTGCCCACGGTGGGCAAGAAGGTGTTGGCGTTCCATTCCTGGTCGTTGATCATGGTCTTGACGCTTTCGCCGTTGATGGTGGCGAAACGGTAGTCGGCGTACATCGTGGGCGAGTGGTTGCCCCAGACGGTGAGCTTTTCAATGTCGGCCACAGCCTTGCCGGTTTTGGCGGCGATCTGGCTCAGGGCGCGGTTGTGGTCCAGGCGCAGCATGGCGGTGAAGTTCTTGCGTGGCAGATCTGGCGCGCTCTTCATGGCGATGTAAGCATTGGTATTGGCGGGATTGCCGACCACCAGTACCTTGACATTGCGGCTGGCCACAGCGTTCAAGGCCTTGCCTTGGGCGGTGAAAATTTCAGCATTCACGGCCAGCAATTCGGCGCGTTCCATGCCCGGGCCACGGGGGCGCGAACCGATCAGCAGTGCGTAATCCACATCCTTGAACGCGGTCATTGGGTCGCCATGGGCTTCCATACCCACCAGCAGCGGGAAGGCGCAGTCTTGTAGTTCCATCATCACGCCTTGCAGGGCTTGCTGGGGCTTTTCCATCGGGACTTCCAGCAATTGCAAAATCACAGGCTGGTCTTTGCCCAGCATTTCGCCAGAGGCGATGCGAAACAGGATGGCGTAACCAATTTGACCTGCGGCACCGGTGACGGCAACGCGAACGGGCTTTTTGCTCATGGGGAAAACTCCAGGAAGTGATGAATAAGTTTGAAATTGCGCCCGGACCAATGGCCAAGACTCCAAAAACAGCTTGACAGTTTACCCTCGAAAACCCGTATACGTCAATTTGTCTTATGTCTTATATAAGATATGATCTGAGCCTTACAAAGTTGTCGCATAACCGCACCCGTTGCGTTTGACCATGGCCCACACCCTCCCCTCCACTGCCGAACCATCGCCCACCGGCAACGAACCAGGCACGGGTGTGGCATCCGCCACGCACACCCCTGCATTCAGCCCGCTGTACCAACAAATCAAGGGCTTGA
>CANFZJ010000391.1 GCA_947451445.1 Comamonadaceae bacterium | reverse complement strand
GCTGGACCTGGTGGAGCTGATGATCCGCGTGGCCGCAGGCGAAAAGCTGCCGATGACGCAAGACCAGGTAAAGCGAAATGGCTGGGCCATGGAATGCCGCATCAACGCCGAAGACCCGTTCCGCAACTTTCTGCCGAGCACCGGGCGGCTGGTGCGCTTTGCGCCACCGCAGGAGACGATGTTTGCCGCCGACACCGCGCACTGGCTGGGCGTCCGGGTAGACACCGGCGTGCAGGACGGCGGCGAGATTCCCATGTTTTACGACTCGATGGTGGCCAAGCTGATCGTGCACGGCACGGACCGGCTGGACGCGATAGCCAAGATGCGCGAGGCCCTGAACGGCTTCGTGGTGCGCGGTGTGAGCAGCAACATCCCGTTCCAGGCAGCGCTGCTGGCGCACCCCAAGTTTGTGGCGGGCGACTTCAACACCGGCTTCATCGCCGAGAACTACGGCAAGGGCTTCCACGCCGCAGACGTGCCACACGACGACCCCGACTTTTTGCTGGCGCTGGCCGCGTTTGTGCACCGCCGCTACCGCGACCGGGCTACAGGCATCAGCGGCCAGGTGGCCGGGCACGAGGTGGCGGTGGGCGAAGACTTCACCGTGGTCGCCCTGGGCGCGGACGGGCAGCAAACGCATACGCCGGTGGCGGTGCTGGACTTTGATATAAAAACAGGCTCTAGCGCAGTATCTGTGGGCGCAAGAAGCTATAAATTACGTAGCACATCGCGTTTCGGCATCATCCACCTGGCAGGCACTTGCAACGGCCAGCCGTTCACCGCCCAGGTCGAACGCGGCTTTAGCAAAAACCCGCTGGCGCTGCGCATTGCCCACAACGGCCGCCAGCTGGACGCACTGGTGCTGTCGCCCCGCGCAGCCGAGTTGTACCGCCTGATGCCGCACAAGGCCCCGCCGGATATGAGCCGCTTTGTGCTGTCGCCCATGCCGGGTTTGCTGGTGGACGTGGCGGTCAAAGTGGGGCAAAAAGTACAGGCGGGCGAGCGGGTCGCCGTGATCGAGGCCATGAAGATGGAAAATGTACTATTCGCCGCCGCCGATGGCGTGGTGGAGGCGGTGCTGGCAAACCGGGGAGAATCCCTGTCTGTTGACCAGCCCATCGTCCGATTTGTTTAAAGAATAACTATGAATACATTGTTGCAAGAGCGTCCCGTTACCCTGCACCGCGCAGCCCCCAAAGCCGAAGCCAAGACGGACGAGCGCTGGCCGCTGGCGGCCGTGGAGGCGCTGTTTGAGCTGCCGTTCCTGGAGCTGATGCACCGCGCCCAGACCGTGCACCGTGAAAACTTCCCCCAGGGCGACGTGCAACTGTCCACCCTGCTGTCCATCAAAACCGGCGGTTGCCCGGAGGACTGCGGCTACTGCCCCCAGTCGGTGCACTACGACACTGGCACGCCTGCGACCAAGATGTTGGAGGTAGACGTGGTGGTGGATGCCGCCAAAGCCGCCCAGGCTGCCGGTGCCACCCGCTTCTGCATGGGCGCGGCCTGGCGCAGCCCCAAAGACCGCGACGTAGAGAAAGTGGCCGAACTGGTCAAGGCCGTGAAGGCACTGGGCATGGAAACCTGCGCCACGCTGGGCATGCTGGAAGACGGCCACGCCGCCCAGCTGCGCGACGCGGGCCTGGACTACTACAACCACAACCTGGACACCTCGCCCGACTTCTACGGCGACGTGATCGACACCCGCGTCTACCAGGATCGGCTGGACACGCTGGACCGGGTGCGTGGCGCGGGCGTCAAGGTCTGCAGCGGCGGCATTGTCGGCATGGGTGAAACCCGGGCCCAGCGCGCCGGACTGGTGGCCCAGCTGGCCAACCTGGAGCCCAGCTACCCCGAGTCGGTGCCGGTGAACAACCTGGTGCGGGTAGAGGGCACGCCGCTGGCCGATGCGCCGCCGCTGGACCCGCTGGAGTTCGTGCGCGTGATCGCTGTGGCCCGCATCACCATGCCCACCACCCGCGTGCGCCTGTCCGCCGGCCGTCAGCAAATGGGCGAGGCCGTGCAGGCCATGTGCTTCCTGGCCGGGGCCAATTCGATCTTTTACGGCGACAAGCTGCTGGTCACCGGCAACCCCGACGTGGAAGCCGACCGCAGCCTGTTGGCCAAGCTGGGCCTGCCGACCAGCGGCATGCTGGCGAACGCATGACGCGTCCGTTCAAAGTCCTGGGCATCCAGCAGATCGCCATTGGCGGGCCGGACAAGCAGCGTCTGCGCACCCTGTGGGTGGACATGCTGGGGCTGGAGGTCACCGGCAACTTTGTCAGCGTTCGCGAGAACGTGGATGAAGACATCTGCACCATCGGCAGCGGCCCGTTCAAGGTCGAGGTGGATTTGATGCAGCCGCTGGACCCGGACAAAAAACCCGCCGTGCACACCACGCCACTGAACCATGTGGGCCTGTGGATCGACGATCTGCCGCTGGCCGTGCAGTGGTTGACGGCCCAGGGCGTGCGCTTTGCACCGGGCGGCATCCGCCAGGGTGCTGCGGGTTTTGATATTTGCTTTTTGCACCCCAAATCGAACGCTGAATTTCCGATTGCGGGGGAGGGCGTGCTGGTTGAATTGGTGCAGGCCCCGCCTGCTGTTGTGCAGGCGTTTGCCCAGCTGGCTGGCTAGCTGGCGCTGTGGGTCGCCGACAGGTCGGCTGCGACGCGAAACACCTCTGCGGCCGCTGCGCCGTCGTCGTCGGCATAGTCGGTGGCGATGGTTTGAAAATCTGCATCAATCGCGATAAATGCAGCCACGATGTCGGGGTCGAAGTGCGACCCGCTGCCTTTGATGATGATGTCGCGCGCCTCTGCGTGGCTAAAGGCGCGTTTGTAGACACGCTTTGAAATCAGCGCGTCGTACACGTCGGCCAGGGCCATTAACCGGGCCGATATGGGAATGTCGTCGCCCGCCAAACCCAGCGGATAGCCGGAGCCGTCCCATTTTTCTTGGTGGCTCAGGGTGATTTCTTTGGCATAGCGCAAGAAGGGCATTTGCTGGCCTTCTTCTTCTTCGGCGTGTACCAGCGCGGCATGGCCCAGGGTGGTGTGGGTCTTCATGATGGCGTATTCATCGTCGTCCAGCTTGCCCGGTTTGAGCAGAATGCGGTCGGGAATGCCGACTTTGCCGATGTCGTGCAGCGGGGCGGATTTGTACAGTGATTCGATTGCTTCGTCGTCCAGCTCGGCCACAAAACGCGGGTGTTCCCGCAAATAGATAGCGAGCGCCTTGACGTACTTTTGGGTGCGGCGCAGGTGGTTGCCGGTTTCGTTGTCGCGGGTTTCGGCCAGCAAGGCCATGGCGCGCACGGTGATGTCCTGGATGGCGACGATTTCGCGGGTGCGCTTTTGTACCTCCAGCTCTAGG
>CANFZJ010000390.1 GCA_947451445.1 Comamonadaceae bacterium | reverse complement strand
GGACGCCGGTGGCATGACCCGCCTGCTGGACCGGCTGGAGGCCAAAGGCCTGTGCCAGCGCGAACGCTCCAGCGAAGACCGCCGCGTCGTCAACCTGGTGCTGACCGATGCTGGCCGTGAATCCGCCAAGCTCATCCCCGAGGTACTCAGCGACCTGCACAACGCCTACCTGGCCGGTTTCACAGACGCAGAGTGGCACACCCTGAAAAGCTATCTGCGCCGCATGCTGGACAACGCCGCCAGCCTACCCACCACCGAACACACCCCTGCTGGAGAATAAATTGCGCCACTTTCCATCCCACCGCCTGCACCGCCTGGCTTTGGCGGTTGCCGTTGTTGCTTCATTGGCCGCCTGCGCCAACTACAGCGGCATCACCCCGCAAGCCCAATTGCGCCCCGCCACCAGTCTGGGGCTGGACGCTGCCAGCACTGCTCCCACCGTAGCCGCCGACTGGTGGCGCGGCTTTCAAGACCCGCAGCTGGACCAGCTGGTGGCCCAGGCGCTGGAAGGCAACCCCAGCCTGAAGCTGGCCCAGGTGCGCCTGCGCCGGGCCCAGGCCGCCACCGACGCCATCCATGCCGCTGATCTGCCCCAGGTCAGCGCCGGGGTAGACGCCACGCACCAGAAATTTACCGCCAACGGTCTTTATCCCGCGCCCCTGGCAGGCAATATTTACAACACGGGCACCGCCCAGTTGAGCGCCAGCTGGGAGCTGGACTTTTTCGGCAAAAACCGCGCCGCGCTGGACGCTGCCCTGGGCCAAACCAAGGCCGCCGAGGCCGACACCCAAGCCGCCCGCGTGCTGCTGGTCAGCCAGGTGGCGCGCAGCTACTTTGGCCTGCTGCGCCTGAACGCCCAACTGGCCTTGGCGAACCGCACTCTGGCCCAGCGCAGCGAGTTGCTACAGCTGGTGCACGATCGCGTGACCGCTGGGCTGGACACCCAGCTGGAGTTGAAGCAAAGCGAGGGCAGCCTGCCCGAGGCACGCCAGCAGGTTGAAGCCTTGAACGAGCAAATCGCCCTGGGCCGTAACGCGCTGGCGGCACTGGTTGGTCAGTCAAATACGCCTTTGGTTCAGGTATTGCCTGCGCTGTCAGCTATTAAAAACGTAGCGTTTGCGGACAACATCCCCGCCGACCTGCTGGGCCGCCGGGCCGATATTGCCGCCGCCCGCTGGCGCGTGGAGGCCGCTGGCCTGGACGTGCGTAGCGCCAAAGCCCAGTTCTACCCCAACATCAACCTGGTCGGCTTTGCCGGGTTCTCCAGCATCGGGCTGGACAAGTTGTTGCACGCGGGCAGCGAGCAATGGGGCATTGGCCCGGCCATCCACCTGCCGGTGTTTGACGCAGGCCGCCTGCGTGCCGGGCTGCGCGGCAAAACCGCCGACCTGGACGCTGCGGTAGAGAGCTACAACGCCGCGCTGATCGACGCCGTGCGCGACGCGTCTGACCAGTTGGCATCGCAGCGCTCCATCGCCCTGCAGCAAATCCAGCAGCAGGCCGCCCAAGCCGCCGCCGAGGCCGCCTACGACATTGCCAAGCAGCGCTACGCCGCCGGGCTAGGCAACTACCTGAACGTGCTGAGCGCCGAAACCGCCGTACTGGCCCAGCGCCGCCTGCAGGTAGACCTGGCCGCCCGCGCGCTGGACACCCAGGTCGCCCTGGCCCGCGCACTGGGTGGGGGTACGAATGCTATTGAAAACGTAGCTGCTACCGCAGATGAATCAAGTGCTAGCGCCACTTTTTATGCCTTGTCTGGCGTGGCCCCCCGTTAAACATTACGTTCAACCCCATTTTTTGAATTCAGGACACCACCATGAACGCACCCACTACCACCGCTGCCGCCACCCCTGCTGCCAACCCGCGCAAAAAAGCCCTCGTCACCATCGCCAGCATCGTCGTGCTGGCCGGCCTGGGCTGGGCCGCTTATGACGCCGTCGTGGCCAGCCACTATGAAGACACCGACAACGCCTACGTGCAGGGCAATGTGGTGCAAATCACCCCGCAAATCGGCGGCACGGTCATGGCCCTGATGGCCGACGACACCGACTTTGTGAAGGCCGGGCAGACGCTGGTCCAGTTCGACCCGGCCGACGCCAAACTGGCGCTGGACCAGGCCGAGGCCAACCTGGCCCAGACCGTGCGCCAGGTGCGCACCCTGTACGCCAACAACACCACCCTAGCCGCCCAGGTCGCCCTGCGCAGCGCCGACGTGGCCCGTTCGCAAACCGACATCAGCCGCGCCCAGAGCGAGGTAGACCGTGCCAATGACGACCTGCGCCGCCGCCAGACCCTGAGCGGCAACGGTGCCGTGTCCAAAGAAGAGCTGAACCACGCCCAGACCGCGCTGGCCAACGCCAAGAGCGGCCTGTCCAGCGTGCAGGCCAGCGTGGCCTCGGCCCAGGCCGGTGTGACTGCCGCGCGCGAGCAACTGACCAGCAACCAGGCCATGACCGAAGGCACTAGCGTCGAGCAGCACCCCAGCGTGCAGGCCGCTGCCGCCAAGGTACGCGAGGCGTTTCTGGCGTCGCAGCGGGCGGACATCAAAGCCCCGGTGGATGGCTACGTGGCCAAGCGCACGGTGCAGCTGGGCCAGCGTATCGCGGCGGGCACGTCCATGATGTCCATCATTCCGCTGAACCAGGTGTGGGTGGACGCCAACTTCAAGGAAGTGCAGTTGCGCAACATCCGCATCGGCCAAGGCGTCAAGCTGACCGCCGACCTGTACGGCAAAAAGATGGAATACACCGGCACGGTGCAAGGCCTGGGTGTGGGCACGGGCGCGGCCTTTGCCTTGCTGCCTGCGCAAAACGCCACCGGCAACTGGATCAAGGTGGTGCAGCGCGTGCCGGTGCGTGTCGCGCTGGACCCGCAGCAGCTGGTAGACCATCCGCTGCGCGTAGGCCTGTCCATGGTCGCCACTATCGACGTGACCAACAAGGACGGCAAGATGCTGGCCGACGCCCCGCGCAGTGCAGCGCTTGCCACTACGCAAGTGCTGGCCACCAGCGAAAAGTCGGCCAATGCCGAGGTGCAACGCGTGATTGCCGCCAACCTGGGCCGTCCTGCCGCCCCGCTGAAGCTGGCCGCCGCACCCGTGGCTGTTGCAGTGGCGCAGGCGCAGTAAGCCGTAGGGAACCCCGCCATGGCTACCGCCTTTACCTACACGCCCCCGCCGCCGCTGGAGGGCTCGGCCCGCATGTGGGGCACCATCGCCTTGTCCACCGCCACGTTCATGAACGTGCTGGACACCTCGATTGCCAACGTCTCGTTGTCCGCCATCGCGGGTGACCTGGGCGTCAGCCCCAACCAGGGCACCTGGGTCATCACCAGTTTCGCGGTGGCCAACGCCATCTCGGTGCCGCTGACCGGCTGGCTGACG
>CANFZJ010000389.1 GCA_947451445.1 Comamonadaceae bacterium | reverse complement strand
GGGGGCACGTTCGTGCGGCACGACGAAGAGGCCCGCCTGCTGCAGTACGCCGGGCTGGCGCGCGACCTGGCCAGCGCCGCCTGGGACGGTGACCGCGACAACCTGGCCCAGCAGCCGGACAGCGACATCTGGTTTCCCATCGCCGCCGAGGCCAGCAGCTGCACCGGCAAGCACTGCCCGGCCTTCAACGGCTGCACCTATTTTGAAAAGCGCAAGGAGCTGGTCGGCGCGCAGGTCATCGTCGCCAACCACGACCTGCTGCTGTCGACCCTGGGCACGCGCACCCTGCCCGAGCTGGACAACTGCCTGCTGGTGCTGGACGAAGGCCACCACCTGCCCGCCGTGGCGCTGGACAAGTTTTCCACCTCGATGGACCTGGGCCGCCTGGGCTGGATCGACACCCTGTCCAGCCGCGCCAAGCGCATCGGCAGCCTGATGGCGGTCAGCGAGGTGGCCGACGTGGGCCGCTACGCCGCACAGCTCAAGCAGCACCTGGAAGACATCGCCAAGAGCGTGGCCACGCTGTACGCCCATGTTTTGGATGAGCCCGCCAATGCTTACGGTCCGCCCAAAGTGCGCCTACCCAAGGGGGAGTTGCCGCCCGAGTTGGTCGAACCGCTAGGCATGGTCAGCGTGCTGGCCGAGAGCTTTCTGGATGTGCTGAACGCCATCGCCAAAGCCCTGCGCGCTGAGATGAAAGACAGCCCCAACGAGGCGCGCCGCCTGTCTGTGCTGTACGCGCAACTGGGCATGCTGTCGCCCCGGCTGGAGGCGGTGCACGCCACCGCGCAGCTGCTGTTGAAAGACGCGCAGCCCCCGGCGGCCAAGTGGTTCACCCTGGCGCAGCACGAGGGCCGCATGCAGATCAAAGCCTACGCCAGCCCCATCCTGCCCGGCGCTACCCTGCGCCACCAGCTGTGGAGCGGCGTGCGGGCTGCGGTGGTTACTTCGGCTACGCTGACCAGCTGCGGTGAATTTGACTTTTTTCTGCGCGAAACCGGCCTGAAGGACGACGACGCCACCACCACGCTGGAGGTGGCCAGCCCCTTCGACTACGCTACCCAGGGCCAGTTTGTCACCGTGCAGACCCTGGCCGACCCGCGCAATGCCAGCGCCTTCACCACCGAGATGGTGCAAGCCCTGGTGCGTGACTTGGCCCACGTGCAGCACGGCGCGCTGTGCCTGTTCACCTCGCGCGACCAGATGCGCCAAGCGGTGCTGGCCTTGCCGCCGGTGCTGCGCGCTGTCGTACTGGTGCAGGGCGAGCTGCCACGCATTCGGCTGCTGCAGCAGCACCGCGAACAGGTGCAGGCGGGCGGTGCGTCCATCGTCTTCGGTATGCAGTCGTTTGGCGAGGGGCTGGACCTGCCGGGGCCGCTGTGCGAAACCGTGTTTATCGCCAAACTGCCGTTCGCCTCGCCCGACGACCCGGTGGGCGAGTCGCGCGCTGAATGGCTGCGCGGCGTGGGCCGCGACCCGTTCACCGAACTGGTGGTGCCCGCCACTGCCATCAAGCTGGCCCAATGGGCGGGCCGCGCCATCCGCACCGAGACGGACAAATCCTTCGTCTACTGCTACGACCGCCGCCTGAGCGATACCTCGTATGGACAGCGCTTGATGCAGGGCCTGCCGCCGTTTGCCCGCAAGCGCTTGGACGCGCAGGGTCGCGTTATTTAACGTCAACTGAAAGTACCTATGCGTTTTGGCCTGATTGCCCACCGCCTGCACCGCCAGGGAACCGACTGCGGTTTGCTACGCTGGTTGCGGGTGGCCGAGCCTGTAGTGAATGGCTTGCAGCTAGGCTTGCATGCCGTGGGTGGCACGTTTGACGCGGTGGAGCGCTACGGTCTGCTGGACGCCTTTCCCACCCTGGTGCGCTACCCCAACGGGTTTGAAGGCGGGCTGACGCGGCTGGTGTCGCACATCGTGGGGGGCGTGCACCCGTCGCAAGCCTTGGATGGCATCGTCTTTTTGATTGACCCCACCGACCCTTCCTCGCTGTTCCCCGAGGCCCAGGCGCTGAAACGCCAGTGCGTGATCCACGGCAAACCGTTTTTGGCTACCGAGGCTGCGGCGCAGGAGTGGCTGGAGATCGAAGGCCTGCACGCCGGGCTGGCGTCCGCCCCGGCCGCCAAGGCGGCGCTGCTGCAGGCCATGCCCCAGCAGGTGGTGGCGCTGATCGCCCACGACGCGTTGAAGACCCAGATGGTTGAATTCGCCAGCACCCATTTCGACCTGCTGTCGCGCTTTCAGGAGCGGGTGGCTACGGGGACGACTGGCGGTTTGCTCAATACCATGGCCTGGTCGCGCGGCTGGCCACAGGGGCAGCCCTGGGTGACGCCGTACCGCAGCGGTCCGCTGGGTGGCGACGCCCAGATCGCCGAGCGCGTGCTGGACGGTACCTGCCAGAAAGTCATCTTCTTTGAAGACCCGCATGTGGCGCGCCAGCACGAGGCCGACATCCAGCTGATGGAGCGCGCCGTGTGCAGCGCCAGCACCCGCACCACCTGCATGAATTCGCCCGCGATGGCCTGGCGTTGGGCCGAGGCTTTAAAGGCCTAAAGTGCTGCTTGCGCAGATGGAATGTGCGTAAGCAGCTATTAATTAAATAGCAATCAAGCGTGGCGGCGCACGGTGAGCAAAATGCAGCCCATGGCCGTAAACAGCCCGCCGCAGACCCGGTTGATCCAGCGCACATGGGCGCTGGAGCTTAAAAACGGCGCAATCCGGGCGGTGCCCAGCGAGCACAGCGTCAGCACCGACATTTCCATCGCCATGAAGGTGGCGGCCAGAATCGCCATCTGGGAGCCCCAGGCGGCGGCCGGGTTCAGAAACTGTGGAAAGAACGCGGCAAAAAACAGCAGCGCTTTCGGGTTGCTGGCCCCCACCATCAGGCCTTGTGCATAGCAGGCGCGCAGGCTGGGCAGGTCGGCAGAGCCTGCAGTGTCGGGGGTAAACGCCACCGCGGGGCTGCGCCAGGTTTTTACACCCAGATAAATCAGGTAAGCCGCACCACACACTTTCAGCACCATGAACGCGGTTTCGGACGCTGCCAGCACCGCGCCCAGGCCCAGCGCCGACAGCAGCATGATGCCCAACGCTGCAGTCACGCTACCCAGGCCTGACACGATGCCGCGCGCCCAGCCATGTTGCAGCGCACGGGTAATACACATCAGCATGGTGGGGCCGGGCGACAACACCAGTACGGCCACGGCGGCCAGGTAGAGAAGATAGGTGGATAGGGTCATGGCGGGCTATTGAAGTAAGGGGCACACCTATAAATCCAATTGTCGGGCGCATAGCTTCGTTGCGCGGTGCTCGAAATCCTCATGCACTGAAGTGCACTCCGGTGTTCTGCGCTCCGGGCGCCTCACTCTGCATC
>CANFZJ010000388.1 GCA_947451445.1 Comamonadaceae bacterium | reverse complement strand
GGCATTCCAGCGGCGTCGGGCTTCGCGTTCCAGTGCGCGCAACTGCCAGGCCAACTCGTGGGTGACCAGCGACAACTCGTTGGCCAGCGTACCGGTGATTTCGCCGTCGTCCAGGCTGAGCAGCTGCTCGGACGACACGCCAGATTCGTTCAGCGTGCGTAGCATTTGTGCGCAGCGGCCCCCGATGAAGACCAGTCCGTCGCGCTGCAGGGGGCTCCAGTGCGGGCCGTCCGCCAGGCTGGTCGGCCAACCCAGCAGGGCTTGCTGGATCTGGCCCAGGTGCGCCACCGGGTCGTCCAGCAGGTTGTCTACCGGATCGGGGTCGTCGGTTTCGGCGGTCAGCGGCTGCAGCAGGGCCACCAGCCGGTCTATCAGCTGGCCGTCATAGCGCTGGCGATTGCTGCGCAGCAGCACCAACAAGCGCATCAGGGCATGGCTATGGCCGGGTTTGACGATGCTGGCCACCACCTGCGCCAGCGCCATGGTGCGGCCCCAGGGGCTGATGGCATTGCCCGCCAGTCCGCCTGGGTAGCCTGCGCCGTCCAGCGACTCGTGGTGTTCTCGGATGGCGCGCAGCATGTCAGCGGTGTAGTCGTGGTGGCGCTCCAGCAGCAGTACCGACACCAGCGGGTGGGAGTACAGCTGGCGGCGCTGGTCGGGGCTGATCTCGGCATGTGGCTGCAGCAGCACCGGGTCGATGTGCATCATGCCCAGGTCGTGCAGCAGCCCGGCGGCGGCCAGCATCACCAGGTCGTGGCGCACCGCCAGCGGGTGCTTGCCCAGCCAGGTGGCGGTCAATGCGGTGGCGACAAAGTAGCGAAATTGCTCGGGCCGTACGCTTTGCACCACGGTCAGCTGAAACGCCACAGCCGAGGGCAGGGGCACCGCTTCCAGGCAATCCAGCAGCAGATTACGGTCTGCCGGGGTGGCCGCCATGCGGGCAAACAAGGGTGTGCTGCCCAGCAATTCCTCGGCGGCGGCACGCAGGCTTTTGCCATTGACCGCCGATTCGATCTCCATCGCGTCTTCCAACGGGGTCATGGGTTGGTGCTGCAGCAGGCGTTCGTACAGCTTGGGGTTGACCTTGGCGCCCTGGTCCAGAATCTTGATGCCGTTGGGGCCATAAACGGGTTTGGCGGTGTGCATGGCCCGCTCGGTCCCTAGTTTGGTGACGGCGTTGGCAAAGTAGGATGAATCTAGATCAGCATTTTGCATAGCCAGATGTGTAACACAGGTGACCCTCAACTGTTACCAGTTGGATTCGGTAGGCATCTCTAAGTCCCGCGTTAATCGGTGCCAAATTGGCGCGCGTTTTTGCCCTGGATGGGCGCGTAAAACGCCTTGATGGCCTGCATATCGGCCTCGATGTCGCCCGTGGGCTGAAATACCGGTCCCAGGCCACCGACTTTGCGCTGGTAGTCGATGTAGGCCAGCACGATGGGTACCTGCGCGCCCAGGGCGATGTAGTAAAAGCCGGTTTTCCAGTAGCGCGTCTTGCTGCGCGTGCCCTCGGGCGGCACGACCAGTTGCAGGGCGTGGTCGGCCTGTTGAATCGCTTGTGCCGACGCGGCCACCAGGTTGCCCGCCGCCTCGCGGCGCACGGGGATGCCACCCAGCCAGCGCATCACCTCCCGAAACGGCGGCCTGAAGAGCTGCTCTTTGCCCATCCAGTAAATGTTCAGCCGCAGCACAAAGGCCACCATCAAGGTGTAGGGCAGATCCCAGTTGCTGGTGTGCGGCGCGGCGATCAGCACGCATTTGGGCGTATTGGGCGGCAACGCACCTTCGATGGTCCAGCCGGTGAGCCTTAAAAAGCTGCGGCTGAACAGGCGCAGGGCGGTGTTGACGACAGGTGTGTCAAAGATAGTACGGTGCATGCAAGACGGAACAGGTAAATAGGCCAGCACTTACGCAAGCACCCCTGTGCGCCCAGGGGGCGACACAGGGGGCGCTACGTAAGTCCAATAGGTACCAAGGGTAGCGCATGGGCCAGGACTGGCTGGGCGGGTGTTTCCCCGGGGCATTTGCAAAAGTACGCACCCAAAGCGGCTCCAAGCCTTAAAATCGAGGGTTAATCCCCACAAAGAGCTGCATGAACGCCCCCGTTGACGTTTCCTTTTTCGCGCGCGCCGCCACGCCGCTGACCAGTTACCGCAAGTACTGGGCGGCCCGTTTTGGTACGTCTAAATTTTTGCCGATGAGCCGCGCCGAGATGGACAAACTGGGCTGGGACAGCTGCGACATCATCATCGTCACCGGCGATGCCTACGTGGACCACCCCAGCTTCGGCATGTCCGTCATCGGCCGCATGCTGGAAGTGCAGGGCTTCCGCGTCGGCATCATCGCCCAGCCCGATTGGCAAAGCGCCGACCCGTTCAAGGCGCTGGGCAAGCCGAACCTGTTCTTCGGCGTCACGTCCGGCAACATGGATTCGATGATCAACCGCTACACCGCGGACCGCAAGATCCGCAGTGACGACGCCTACACCGCTGGCGACATCGGCGGCAAGCGCCCCGACCGCGCGGCCATCGTCTACAGCCAGCGCTGCCGCGAGGCTTACAAAGACGTGCCCATCGTGCTGGGCGGCATCGAAGGCTCGTTGCGCCGCATCGCGCATTATGACTATTGGTCCGACAAGGTACGCCGCAGCGTGGTGGTTGATGCCAAGTGCGACCTGCTGCTGTACGGCAATGCCGAGCGCGCGATTGTCGAAGTCGCCCACCGTCTGGCCGCCAAGGAGCCGGTGCAGAGCATCACCGATGTGCGCGGCACGGCCTTTATCCGCCGCAGCGATGACCCGACCGGCCATGACTGGATCGAGATCAATTCCACCTCGGTCGATGCGCCGGGCCGGGTCGAATCGCACATCAACCCCTACCAGACCACGTCTGAACAGGCGGCAGAGCAGGGGGCTACCTGCTCCAAAGACGACGCGAATCCGCAGGGCGTACCCGCCGAGGCGGTGGTGAAGATGAGCCCCTCGCTGGGCGATGCCCTTGCCCGTTCGCAAGCCCGTGAGCTGGCCAAGATCAAGGTGCCCGCACGGGACCGCTCGGTGATCCGCCTGCCGTCCTACGAGCAGGTCAAGGCCGACCCGGTGCTGTATGCCCACGCCAACCGCGTGCTGCACCTGGAAACCAACCCCGGTAATGCCCGCTCGCTGGTGCAGGCCCACGGCGAAGGCGTGACCGCCCGCGACGTGTGGATCAACCCGCCGCCCATTCCCTTGACCACCGCCGAGATGGACACGGTGTTCGACCTGCCCTACGCGCGCAGCCCGCACCCGGCCTACGCCGACGAAAACGGCAGCCACGATGGCGCCACCAAGATTCCCGCCTGGGAGATGATCCGCTTCAGCGTGAACATCATGCGCGGCTGCTTTGGC